>NZ_JBICSQ010000018.1:57421-128895 GCF_043197175.1 Amycolatopsis sp. NPDC049252 | reverse complement strand
AGCAGCCAGGTCCTCGTGGCAACACCCAACGGAAACGGCAACAACTGGGGAGTCACCATCCAGCACAACGGAAACTGGAACTGGCCCAGCGTCAGCTGCAGCGCCTCCTGAGGTCCGGCCGAGGGGGTCGGGGGTGACTCGTTCGCGAAGCGCAGGTTCGCGAACGAGTCACCCACGGCGCCGATCAGGTGGCCGGCCCGGTCCACTGCTGATTGGCCCCGCCGTTGCAGGTCCACACGATCACGGCGGTTCCGTTGGCGGTCGCGGCGCCGGTGACGTCCAAGCACAGGCCCGACTGGGCGTTCGTGATGGTGCCGTTGGCGTTCGACGTCCACTTCTGGCCGTTGCCGCCGGTGCAGCTCGCGATCACCGCCGCGGTGCCCGCGGCGGTCCCGCCGCCCGCGGTGTCCAGGCACCGCTGCGAGTCTCCGGAGTAGACGGTCAGCGCCCCGGAGCTCGTGCGGGTCCACTGCTGGTTCGTCCCGCTGTGGCAGTCCCAGATCTCCAGCGGCGTACCGGCGGTGACCGATGAGCTGGGCACGTCCAGGCACCTGTTCGCGGCCACGGCACGCAAGGCCCGGTCACCACCGTTTCCGCCGCTGTTGAGGACGTCGAGAACGGCGGTGTAGGCCTGCTTCTTGCCGTAGTTGCCGTCGAACAGCAGCGGCGTGTCGCCCGAACGCCACGAATACTTGTCCGTGACACCCCAGACGGTGATGCCGGTGCAGCGGGAAACCGCCAGGCACGCCTGGGTGACCTGCCGGTACACGTTCGCCTGCCCGGAACCCGAGCCGCCCACGTCCAGCTCGGTGATCTGCACGTCGACGCCGAGATCGGCGAAGCGCTGCAGGTTCGCCTGGTAGCTGCCGAGGTTCGAGGTGGAACCGAGGTGGCTCTGGAAGCCCACGCAGTCGATCGGCACGCCCCGGCTCTTGAAGTCGCGGACCATGTTGTAGATCCCGGTGCTCTTCGCGTTGACGCCGTCGGTGTTGTAGTCGTTGTAGCAGAGCTTGGCGTTCGGGTCGGCCGTGCGAGCCGCGCGGAAGGCGTCCTCGATGTAGCCGTCACCGAGCTTCTGCTGGAACACCGACTGCCGGCGGGTGCCGTTCTCCTCGAACGCCTCGTTGACGACGTCCCACGCGTAGAGCTGGCCCTTCCAGTGACCGGCGACCTGGCTGATGTGGTTCAGCATCGCCGAGCGCAGGTTGCTCGCGTCCAGCCCGCTCACCCACCCGGCCAGCTGCCCGTGCCACACCAGCGTGTGCCCGCGGATCTTCATGCCTTTGCCGCGGCCCTGGCTGACGATCTGCTCCCCCGGCCCGAAGTTGAACTGGTTGCGGTTCGGCTCGACCGTGGCCCACTTCATCTCGTTTTCCGGGGTGACGCCGTTGTGCTCCGCCGTCCACGTGTTCACGTAGGCCGATTCGCCGAGGTGACTCGTGGAGATCGCGGCGCCGAAGTACCTTCCGCGCTGCGCCGCCGCGGCGCCGAGCGTGCTCGCCGCTCCCGCGACGCCGGGGACCAGCACCAGGGCACTCGCCGTGAGACCGGCGGTCGCTGCGGTGGCCAGCGCGGTCCGCCACCGGGATGAGCTGATGGTCATCTCAACCTCGTCTTCCGTCGAAGGTCCTAACCCAACGTCCACTGCTGGTTGCTGCCCCCGTTGCAGGTCCACAGCTCGACCAGCGCGCCGTTGGCCGTGGACGCGCTCGTGACGTCCAGGCACAGCCCGGACTGCGCACCGGTGACCGTGCCGTTGGCGTTGACGGTCCACTGCTGGTTGGCCCCGCCGTTGCAGGACCAGGTCACCACCTTCGTGCCGGCGCTGGTCCCGTTGCCCGAGGCGTCCAGGCAGAGCGTCTGCCCGCCGACGGTGGCCGTCAGCTGGCTCGACGAGGTGCGGGTCCACGTCTGGTTCGCCTGGCCGCTGCAGCTGTAGATCTGCAGCTGGGTGCCGGGGGTCGTGGTGGAGCCCGGGACGTCGAGGCACTTGCCGGCGCCGACCGCGTGCAGCGGCCCGGTGCCGGTACCGCTGCCGCCGGTGCCGTACCCGGCCGCGGTGATGTTGGCCTGCACGGCGTTCTCGGTGGCGTCCGACGGGTAGCCGGACGTCATCACGCCCTCGTAGAAGGTGCCTGCGGAGCCGATGCTGTTGTCGCCCCCGGTACCGAGGATGATCGCGCCTTCCTTGCGCATCGGGTTGTACCCGGAGACGTTCGGGCGGGCACCGTCGTAGAACGTCGACAGGCCGCCGGACTGCGCGTTGCCACCGCGGATGGCCCAGTGGTTGGACGCGCCCTTGAGGATCGCGGTCAGGTAGCGGTGGTTGACGGTGGGGTCGTTGGCGTTGTAACCGGCGTTGACGCCGGAGTAGAGACCGTTCTCGAGGTCGGACATGACCCAGGGGCCTGGTCCGGCGCCGTAGCCCCAGACCTTGATGTTGCCGAAGTAGATGGCCTCCATCGTGCCGTTGCCGTTGTCGCGGCTGTTGCGCTCGGCGTTGCCGTAGTCGAAGCAGCAGCCGCCGTTGTAGTGCGTGCCGTCGAAGATCGCGTACATGCCTTCCGGCTGGTCGCCGGTCGCGGTGCCGGTGGCGTTGTTGTTGCGGTACCCGGTGCCGGGCGCCACGAACACGCCGTAGGCCTTCTGCCCGCCGACGGTGATCGGGGCGGCCGTCGCGTTGGCGAGGTTGTCGTACCCGCCGGCGGCCGGTCCCGAGAAGCCGCCCGGCGGAGCCTGCGTGAGGTGGTTGCCGCGGCCGGACTGGTCGTAGACGACGGTGATCAGGCACGTCGTGCCCGCGCAGAACGAATCCTGGGTCGCGGCGTTCGCGACACCGCCGGCGCCCAGGACGCCGACGTCCCGCGTCGCGTTGTCGGAGGACCGCCGGACCTGGTACAGAGCGCCGTTGTACGCGCCGTACAGCGCCCGGGTGGTGGAATGCGCGGCGACGCAGGGCGTGCCGCCGGCGGCGTAGAGGTCACACGGCCCTTGCGTCGCGGCCTGCGCCGGTGCGGCCGGGCCGGCCAGCACGCCCGCGGCGAGCGTTACTGCCGTTCCCCCGTACTGCAGCGACCTTTTCCATCGTGGGGTCATGAGCGAACTCCTTTGTCCGGTCGGGGAGGTGGTCAGTTTCGGGTCCACTTCTGGGCATCGCTGCCCGTACAGGCCTGCAGGGTCACCGGTGCGCTGTTCCCGGTGCCGCTCGGGCCGAGGCACAGTCCTGATGGGACGCCGGTGATCGTGCCGTCGGTGCCGGCGTTCCACTGCTGGTTGGTGCCGCCCGTGCAGTCCCAGATGATCGCGCGGGTGCCCGCTGCCGTGCTCGCGCCTTCGGCGTCGAGGCACTTGGTGCCGTACACCTGCAGCTGCTTCCCGGAGGTGAGCGTCCACTGCTGGTTGCCACCGCCGTTGCAGTCCCACAGCGCGACCTGGGTGCCGTTGGTCTGGGACACGTTCGGGACGTCGAGGCACCGGCTCGAGCCGGTGTTGCGCAGCACGGACGTCGAACCGCCGCCCGAGCCCGTCACGGCGAGGTTGTCGAACTGCGCGGTCTCCCCCTGGCCGGTACCGATGCCGACCTGGCCGGCCGGGAACGTCGAGTCGGTGACCGTCCCGAGCACCGTGCCGTCGACACTCGCGGTGATGGTGCTGCCGGAGAAGCCCAGCGACAGCTGGTGCCAGCGGTTGGTACCCAGTGCGGCCGTCGTGCCGCTGCGCAGGGTCGTGACCTGCTGGCTGGTGTTGTTGCGCTGGATCGACCACGCGCCGGTGTCGCCGACCCGCAGGTAGTAGGCGTTCACCGCGCCCTGGTTGCCGGTGTCCTGCGAGCCGACCCGGCCGAGCAGCTGGACGTACCCGGCCTTCTCCAAAAGCACGTCCGCGTTGACCGTGTAGGTGCTCCAGGCCACGTTGCCGAGCAACGCGTACGGATCGGTCGTCTTCTTCCAGGGGATCGCCTTCTGCGGTGCGGCCTGGCGCACGCAGGTACCCGAACGCCCGGCGCCGCAGGAGGACGTCTCGAAGGCGCCCTCCATGTCCATCAGGTACTTGGCTTCCTTGCCGGTCGCGTACCCGTCGAAGTCGTCGCTGTAGGGCAGGTTCAGCGAACCCTGCGACGGGCCGGCCGCAGTGCCCTTGCCCTGTCCGGTGGTGGTCGTGATCGTGTACAGGTAGCCGGGCTGGGCGGTGAGGGAGAACGCTCCCCCGGACGGGGTGATGTCGGCCGTGTGCCGGAAGAAGTCCGCGGAATTGGTCGAGTTGAGGTTCGTCGCCCACACGTGCACCTGGCCGGTCGACAGCCCGCCGGTGACGTTCAGGTTCAGCGTCTGGGCCGAGGTGGCGTCCATGGTCTCGACGATCGTGCTGTAGTCGGAGGTGGCCGGGGACTTCAGCGAGACGTAGCTGCCGTTGGCCCGGTTTCCGCCGAGGTAGCCGCTGGAGGCGTCGAGGTACTTCCAGCCGGGCGCGGTGAATTGCGTGGTGTGCGCCAGGGCCCAGGCGTCCTTGCCGACCGAGTAGTAGCCCGACCACGGCTGGTTGGCCAGCACGAGCCCCACGGTCGGCCAGGGGATGTTCGTCGTGGTCGCGGCGATGAGGTCCCAGTTGAGGTAGGCGGTCATCTTGCCGTCGAGGTAGACGCGGTTGATGCCGCGGGCCAGCGGCTTGGCGCCGTCGTTGTAGTCCTGGGAACCGTTCTCGCTGGACCACAGTGTCTTGCCCGTGTTGGTGACGCTGGACGGGACAGAGCACGACGTCTGCGCGCTGAGGTAGCCGCAGGTGTAGTGGGCGCTGAGCACATCGGTGGCGTTGCGGTAGGCCGAGTTCGTCGAGATCGCGCTCGCGGGTCCCCAGTCCCCCGGCCACGAGTCGCCGGAGATGAGCTTGACGGCGCTGTACCCGTTGGCGTTGAGCGCGTTGCGGATGGTGACGGTCCAGTCGGCGCTCCACTGCTTCTCGTTCTGGACGGTCGTGAGGTAGTCGATCGTCAAGCCGTGCTGCTTGGCGCACCCGAGCCAGGAAAGGTAGTAGCCGGTCAGGTCGTCGGAAAAGAAGGTGCCGTTGCCGATCCAGCCCGGCGCGCCCCAGGGCAGGCCGACGAGCCTGATCCCGGGGTTGCGCGCCTTGGCCTGCTCCATGAGCCACCACTCGTACCCGCGGTTGCAGTCGAGATCACCGCGGAAGTGGGCGTGGCTGGGCTCCGCGCCGCTGGTGGAGTTGGTGTCCCCACCCATCTCCACCTTGAGGATCTGCAGGGCGGCGCCGTAACCCGGCTTGAAGAGGTAGTCGAGGATCTGGCCGCGCTGGGGTTCGGGGTAGTCGATCAGCAGGCGGCTGTTCCCGCCCCCGCCGCTGACCGCGCCGACGCCGTCGAACGTGCGGCCGGCCGAACCGCCGTTGATCGTGATCGAGGTGGCGGCCTCGGCCGGCGCGGCCCCGGCCACCACACCGCCGGCCAGGACGACGACGGCGACCATCGAGGCTCGCACCCTCCGGAACAGGGTTGGCATGGCTGTTCTCGCTTCCGACGCAGGGTTCAGACGGCCGTGACGGTCCACTGGTTGTTGGTGCTGCCGTTCGGGGTCCACAGGACCACCGGGGAGCCGGCCGTGGTGCTGCCGGCGCCGTCGAGCGCGGTGCCGGTGCCCCGGTTGACGATCTGGTAGCGCCCGTTCCCGAGCCCGGTCAGCCGCCACTGCTGGTTGTCGCTCCCGGTCCAGGCCGCCTGCACGGCGTTGACGCCGTTGCCGGTCCGGCCGCCGCTGTCGGCGACCATGCCGTTGGTGCGGTTGACGATCCGGTGGTAGCCGGTGCCCAGGTCGACCAGCTGCCAGTGCAGGTTGGCCGAACCGTCGTAGGACCACTGCTTGAGCACCGATCCGGCCGCGACGTTCCCGCCGCTGTCGAGCACGAGACCGGTCGTGACGTTCGCGATCCGGGCCCAGCTCGTGGGGAGCGGACCGGACCCCGGGGCCGGGATCTGGCCGGCGAAGGTCAGCTTCACCACGTACGCCGGGGCGCTGAACGGCACCGACGGCAGCCGGATGTGCAGCCCGGAGCCGTCCTGGGTGCGGTCGGGCAGGTCGGTGTAGGACCCCGCGGTGGTACCGAGCAGCTGCACGGTCCGCAGCGACCCGAGGTCGATCCGGCCCGAACCGAGCGTCGAGATGTCCAGCGTGCCGCCCGGCCAGCCCAGGACCGTGGCGTAGAGGACGGTGTTGTCCTTGCTGCGGGTGAACCGGATGTCGCGGTTGGTGCCCTCGCGCGGCGTCGTGAAGGAGCCGCCACCCATCTGCGTCGGGCCTTCGCCGAACGCCGACCACGCGCGGGTCGCGTAGAGGGATTCGCCGAAGCGGGCGAGGTAGTCGCCGATACCGAGCAGGATCGTCCGCTGTCCCGAGGGGATGGTGCCGTCGGCCATCGGCGCGATGTTCAGCAGCATGGTGCCGTTCTTGCTGACGCGGTCGATCAGCGAGTGCAGCATCGCCTTCATCGAGTAGTAGCCGATTCCCGTGGTGTAGCACCAGCTCGAGCTGGAGATGCTGTCGTCGGTCAGCCAGTACGGGCTCTGGATGTCCGCCGGTCCGCCGCGCTCGAAGTCGAAGACTTCGCCGCGGTTGTCGAAGCCGTCCTTGTAGGTCGCGACGACGTCCTTGTTCCCCGCGACGGCTTTGTTGTAGTAGTACGAAAGGAAGTCGAGTCTCCGGGACTCGTCGACCCGGGACAGGTTGAAGTCCTGCCAGACCAGATCCGGCTGGTAGCCGTCGACGACTTCGGCCAGCTTGTCGTACCAGAGCTGGTTCTCCGCGGACGCGCCCAGCTGGCCGTAGAGCTTGCGCAGGCCGGCGTCCGACTGAGCGGGCACGTGGTCGTAGTAGCCGGTGAAGTGGTAGGCGTGGTGCAGCGAAACCATGAACTTCAGGCCCCGGGCGCGGATCGCGTCGGCGTGCAGCCGGACCAGGTCCAGCCGCGGCCCCTTGGCGACCGAGTTCCACTCGTTGACGGCGCTGTTCCACATCGAGAAGCCGTCGTGGTGCTCGGCGACGGGTCCGGCGAACTTGGCGCCGGAGTCGGCGAAGAGCTGCGCCCATTCGGCGGGGTCGAAGTTCCCGCCCGCGGACTTGAGCTTCGGCGCGAACTGCACCCAGTTGCCGGCCTTGTCGCGGGCCCCGTTGACGAAGTTGTGGTATGGCCACGCCGAAGGATCGCCGTACACGGCCTGGTGGTGGTTGTTCTCCGCCGAACCCCCGACGTACATGTTCCGCGGGTACCACTCGTTGCCGAACGCGGGGACGCTGAAGACGCCCCAGTGGAAGTAGATGCCGAACTTGGCGTCCTGGAACCATTCCGCCGCGGGCGGGTGCTGGTCGACCGACGACCAGGACGGCGTGTAGCTGCCCGGCCCGGCGGTGGCCCACGCGGCCCCGCCGCGCAGGAGGCCGGCTGTCGCCGCGCCGCTCACGGTGATCAGGCCCAGCATCGTGCGGCGGCTGAACTCGGGCATGGCGGGAATGCCTCCTCGGATCCTGAGCGTTAGCGTTAACACTGTTTAGGCGCAGGTGAAGCCGAGGGTCAACCCCAGCGGCGAAACCAATCGGGACACGCGGTGAAACCCCAGCGTGGACCGTACGGGCCAAGTGAAACTTTCAGGCGCCGCGGCGATTGCTTGTGAGCGTGAACATCGCCGTGCCACACTGCTTCTCGCCTGGCTCAGGAGCGCGAGCAACGGTGACCACAACCCAAGGAGCACCCGTGAAAGTCGCGTCCTCACCTTCGGCGACGTCCACCTCCCGGCGCGGACTCACCCTGATCGCCGGACTGCTGTGCCTGCTGGGAATCTTCCCCGCGGTGGCACGAGCGGACAACCCGATCATCCAGACGATCTACACCGCCGACCCGGCGCCGCTGGTGTACAACGGCCGCGTCTACCTCTACACCGGCCACGACGAAGACGGCTCGACGTACTTCACCATGAAGGAGTGGCGGGTGTGGTCGTCGGCGGACATGGTGAACTGGACCGACCACGGCTCCCCCCTGAACCTCGCCAGTTTCACCTGGGCGAGCGCCAACGCCTGGGCGGGCCAGACCGTCTACCGCAACGGCAGGTTCTACTGGTACGTCCCCATGACGGTCCGGGCGACCGGCTCGATGGCCATCGGCGTGGCCGTGTCGGACAGCCCCACCGGGCCGTTCCACGACGCACTCGGGCACCCGCTCGTCGGCAACGGCGAGATCGACCCCACGGTGTTCGTCGACGACGACGGGCAGGCCTACCTGTACTGGGGCAACCCGCACCTGTGGTACGTGAAGCTCAACGCCGACATGATCTCCTACTCGAGCGGACCGGCCCAGATCCCCCTCACCACCGCCGGGTTCGGCACGCGCACGGGGGACGCGAACCGGCCGACCCTGTTCGAGGAAGGACCGTGGGTCTACAAGCGCAACGGCTTGTACTACAACGTGTTCGCGGCGAAGTGCTGCTCGGAGTTCATCGCCTACTCGACCGCTCCCGGCCCCACCGGGCCGTGGACCTACCGCGGCACGGTCATGCCCACCCAGGGCACCAGCTTCACCAACCACCCGGGCGTGATCGACTTCAACGGCAACTCCTACTTCTTCTACCACAACGGCGCCTTGCCGGGCGGCGGTGGCTACACGCGCTCGGTCGCCGTGGAGAAGTTCACCTACAACGCCGACGGGACGATCCCGACCATCAGCATGACCACGGCGGGCGCACCGCAGGTGGGCACGCTGAACCCGTTCACGCGACAGGAAGCGGAGACGATCGCCGGGGAGTCCGGCGTCGAGACCGAGCCGTCCACCGAGGGTGGGATGAACGTCGGCTACCTCGAGAACGGTGACTGGATCAAGGTCAAGGGCGCCGCTTTCGGTTCCGGCGCCCGGTCCTTCACCGCGAGAGTGGCCTCCGCGGCCGCCGGCGGCCGGATCGAAGTCCGGCTGGACGGCACCGGGGGCACGCTGGTGGGAACCTGCACCGTGCCGGGGACCGGCGGCTGGCAGACCTGGACGAGCGTGTCCTGCCCGGTGACCGGGGCGACCGGAACGCACGACCTGTACCTCCGGTTCACCGGGGGCAGCGGCTACCTGTTCAACGTCGGCTGGTGGCAGTTCGCCGCCTGACCACGCGCCTCCACACCCGGAAAGGGGCGACGATGCCCGCTCGACCGCGCCACCGTGTCCTGTACCTGCTCACCGCACTGGCCTTGGCCACCGTGACACCGGCCGCACCGGCCGCCGTGGCCGCGCCCGGCAGTCCCGCGCTCACCCCGCCGCTGGGCTGGAACAGCTGGAACAGCTTCGGCTGCGGCGTCACCGAGACCGCGATCCGCCAGGCGGCGGACGCGATGGTGTCGTCCGGGATGAAGGACGCGGGCTACCAGTACGTCGTCGTGGACGACTGCTGGTTCGACCCGCAACGCGACGCCCAGGGCGCTTTGCGCGCGAACTCGTCGAAGTTCCCGAGCGGGATGAAGGCGCTGGGCGACTACATCCACGGCCGCGGCCTGAAGTTCGGCATCTACCAGGTGCCGACCGACCGCACCTGCGCCCAGCGCACCGGCACCTACCCCGGCTCCACCGGCAGCGCGGGGCACGAGGTCCAGGACGCGGCCACGTTCGCGTCCTGGGGCGTGGACTACCTCAAGTACGACTGGTGCTCCCCCGACGGCACGCGCGACGAGCAGGTCGCCCGGTTCACGGTGATGCGCGACGCGGTGCGCGCGACCGGGCGCCCGATCGTCTACAGCATCAACCCCAACAGCTACCACGCCATCACCGGCGACAAGTACGACTGGGGCCAGGTCGCGGACCTCTGGCGCACCACCGAAGACCTGCTGGACATCTGGCAGAACGGCAACACCAACAGCTACCCGATGGGCGTGGGCAACGTCCTCGACGTCACCGCGCCGCTGGCCGCGCAGGCCGGCCCGGGGCACTGGAACGACCCGGACATGCTCGTGGTCGGCCGGCCCGGGCTGTCGCTGACCGAGTCCCGCGCCCACTTCGCCCTGTGGGCCCTCATGGCCGCGCCGTTGATGGCGGGCAACGACATCCGCACGATGCCGGCCGACATCGGCGCGGTGCTGCGGAACCCGCGCCTGCTGGCGATCGACCAGGACCGGCTCGGTGCCGGCGGCCGCCGGGTGCGCGACGACGGCAACCTCGAGGTGTTCGCCAAGCCACTGGCCGACGGATCGGTCGCGGTCGGGCTGCTCAACCGCGGGAGTTCGGCGGCCACCGTGAGCACGACCGCGGCGCAGATCGGGCTGTCCGGCACGGCGTTCACGCTGACCGACGTGTGGACCGGCGCGACGTCGACAACCGGCGGGGCGATCAGCGCGAGCGTGCCGGCCCACGGCGTCGCGGCGTACCGCGTGTCGGGCGGTTCCCCGCTGGCCGCCACGACGTCCCGGCTGCGCGGCACGGGATCCGGGCGCTGCCTCGACGTCGACAACGCCTCGACGGCCGCCGGCGCGGGCACGCTGCTCTGGGACTGCCAGACCGCGGCGAACCAGCTCTGGACCACGTGGGACAACGGCGAGATCCGCGTGTTCGGCGACAAGTGCCTGGACGCCGACCACCAGGGCACCACCAACGGCACCCGGGTGATCAGCTGGCCGTGCACCGGGCAGGACAACCAGAAGTGGACGCTCGGCCAGGACGGCTCGGTCCGCAACGTCCACTCCGGACTGTGCCTGGACGCCGAGGGCGCGGGTACGGCCAACGGGACCCACGCGATCCTGTGGAGCTGCAACGGACAGCCGAACCAGCGGTGGAGCCGCGTCTGAGCTACCGGCAAGCAGCCGAACGCCCGAGCCCTCCGCGTTCGACGATGGAAATTCTGGCCACCCGCCGGCAAGACCGAACGCCCGAGCCGTCGCGGCTCGGGCGTTCGGCTCTCCCCGGGAATGCGGCCTCAGCGGTAGCCGGCCGCCACGATGTTGGCCTGCACCGCGTTCTCCGTCGCGTCGGACGGATAACCCGCGACCATCGCCCCTTCGTAGAACGTCCCGGCGCTCAGGTTGGCGCCGCCGCCGGGCTTGCAGCAGTCGCCGCCGCTGCCCAGGACGATCGCCCCCTGCTTCTTCATCGGGCTGTACCCGCTCGGGAGCCCGCCGTCCCACAGCGTCGTCAAGCTGCCGGACTGGGCGTCGCTGCCCTTGATGGCGAACCGGGACGTGCCGTTGTTCTTCAGGACCGCCGTGACGAACTTGCCGGTGAACGCCCGCTGGTTCGGGTTCCACGTCTGGCTGCCGCCGGGGTACAGCCCCCATTCGAGGTCGGCCTGCACCCACGGGCCGGCGCCGGAGCACCCGCCGAACCAGCACTGCTTGCCGAAGTTGAGCGCGTCCATCGCGCCGGCCGCGTCGGCCTTCCGGGTCGTCTCGCTGTTGCCGTAGTCGAAGCAGCAGCCGCTGTTGACGTGCGTCCCGCTGGTCACCAGGTACATGCCTTCGGGCGCACTGCCGGTGGGCACGCCGGTCGAGTGACCGTCCCGCCAATAGCTGTTGCCAGGGTTGAGGTACAGGGAATACGCCTTCCGGCTGCCGACCGTGAGGGACTCCGTGGCCGCCTTCGCCGGGCTGCTCTGGCTGGAGCCCGGAACGACGCTCGATCCCTGGTACCACAGGTCGTTCCCGCGCCCGGACTGGTCGTAGACCACCGTGATGACGCAGGAAGTGCCGGAGCAGAAGGAATCCTGGACGCCGGCGTCGGCGGTACCGCCCGCCGCCACGACGCCGACGTTCCGGCTCGTGTTGTCGGACGCGCGCCGGACCTGGTACAGGTTTCCGTTGTAGGAGCCGTAGAGCGCGCGGACCGTGCTGTGCGCGGCAATGCACGGCGTGCCGCCCGAGGCGTAGATGTCGCACGGGCCCGTGCCGGACGGCTGGGCACCAGTGCTCCACCGCTGGTTGCTCTGGCCGTGACACGTCCACAGGATGACCGCGGTGCCGTTGGCCGTCCCGGCGCCATTCACGTCGAGGCACAGCCCCGACTGCACCCCGGTGATCGACCCGTCGGAGTTCTGTCGCCACTGCTGGTTCGCCCCGCCGGTGCAGGACCAGATGATCACCGCCGTGCCGGGGGCCGTCCGGTTGCCGTAGGCGTCCACGCACCGCGTCCCGCTCAGCGCCCGGAGTTCCCCGGCGGAGCCGAACTCGAAGCTCTGGCTCGCCTGGCCGGAGCAGTCCCGGATCTCCAGCGCCGTTCCCGGCGCGCCGGCGCCGCCCGTCACGTTCAGGCACCGGCCCGACGCCGCGCTCGTGAGGGACGTCGACGCCGCCGACGCCGGTGGCGCGCCGGTCAGCGCGGCCGCCAGCATCGCGGCCAGCACCAGGACGGCGCGCACCGGCTTGACTCGAGTGGTCACGAATCCTCCTTCGAGCGCCGCGGATCGCTCCACAACGGGCTGTTAGCGCTAACACAATCAAGGTCAAGCCGTCGCGCGCAGGACGAGCTCGGTGTCCAGCACGGCACAGCGGGGCGTGGCCGAACCGCCGAGCATCGCGAGCAGCTCGCCCGTCATCCGGGCGCCCATCTCTTCGATCGGCTGGCGCACGGTGGTGAGCGGTGGGTCGGTCCGGCGGCCGATCGGCAGGTCGTCGAACCCGATGACGGCCACGTCACCGGGTACCCGCCGCCCCGCGCGGTGCAGAGCGCGCATCGCGCCGACCGCCATCATGTCGGAGGCGGCGAAGATGGCGTCGACGTTCGGCCGGCGGTCCAGCAGGCGGGTGGTGGCGTGCTCGCCGGAGGCCTGGCCGAAGTCGCCGAACACCACCAGGCCGCGGTCCCCGCGGCCGGCGCCCGCCACCGCCTGCCGGTAGCCGAGCAGCCGGTCCACGCCGGCGGTCATGTCCTGGGGTCCGGCGATGGTCGCCACGGCGCGCCGGCCCGCGTCGATGAGGCGCTGGGTGGCCCGCTGCGCACCACCCCGGTTGTCCACGTCGACGTAGGACGAGCAGCCCCCTTCGCGGACCGGGCGCCCGCCGAACACCACCGGGATGCCGAGCCAGTCCAGGTCGAGCGGGCGACGGCCGTGCATGCCGACGACGAGAGCGCCGTCGACGTGGCCGCCGTCGAGGTACCGGACCAGCGGGGCCTGGTAGTTCTCCGTCGCGGGCACGGTGAGCAGGACGAGCTGCAGGCCCGCCCCGGTCAGCTCCTTCCCGGCGCCGGCGGAAATGCGGGCGAAGTAGGGATCGGCGAACAGCCGCATCACCTCCTCGCACACGACCAGCGCGACCGAGCCGGTGCGCCCCGCCGTCGCCCGCGCCGCTCTCTGCCGGGCGTAGCCCAGGGCCGACATCGCGGACTCCACCTGCATGCGCGTTTTCGGCCGGACCCGCGGGAAGCCGTTGAGCACGCGGGACGCGGTGGCGGTGGACACCCCGGCCGCCCGCGCGACGTCGGCCAGGGTCGGACGGAGCTGGGGCAACTCGACGGACGACACGTTCGCTCTCCCAAGACGTCTTTGTCTCTGCAGGGCTCACTGAGGATACCGCCGGGTAACGGGCGGTCCAGGCGCGTTGGACCCGGAATCTCCGGTCGGCGCCGGGGTCAGCCTGCCGAGCGGTGGCCGGCCACGGCCGCGGCGTGGCACCGGCCGCGAAGTCGCTCTGCTGCCCGTGGAGACCACCAGGACCGGGAAAGCCGCCGCGGGCGCGGGCCCAGCAGCACCACGGCGAGCAGGATGACCGCGCGCAGAGTACGAGACAGCGTCGTCACGGGTACTCCTCATCAGGAGTGCATGGAGCGCGCGGGGTGCGCGCTGCGAGACCGGCCGGTTACCGGCCGAACGGACAACTGCCAAGATAGGAGGCGACGGCGGCAAAGGCAATGCACGGTGAAAATTACCCACCGGCAACGGATCCCCTTCACCGCCGGACCACAAGTGTCCACAAAGGAACGAAGGCACCGTGGGTTCACCCGGGCCGGGCCAGGGGAATCCATGGTGACTTCGTCAGCCGAAGAGGCGGCGCTGGATCTCGCGGCGGTAGTCCTCCAGGGTGTTGTCGAGGTGGACGGCGACCGCCTGGGCGGCCGCGTCCGGGTCTCCGTCCCGGATCGCCCGGAAGATCTCGGCGTGCTCGTCGATCGCACCCGGCGCGTGCCCGCCGACGGTGCCGGACATGCCGATGATGTTCGACTGGCGTTGCAGGCGGCGGGCCTCGCGCACGGCCGCGACGAGAAACTGGTTGTGCGACGCGGTGGCGATCCCGACGTGGAAGTCGTCGTCACCGCGGTCGAACAGCGCGGCCTGACCGGTCAGATGACCTTGGCGGCAGGTCTCGGCGGCGGCCTCGACGGCGCGCAGCTGCGCGGGGGTGGCGTTGACCGCCGCCAGCCGGCCGGCGGCGGTCTCCTGGACGCGGCGGAACTCGAACAACATGTAGACGTGGTCGAGGTCGGCGGGCAGGAAGAAAGCGCCCAGGCGGGAACCGCCGAGCATGCCCTCGTCGTCGGAGACATAAAGCCCACGCCCCTTGTGCGCCCGGACCCGGCCGATCGCCGAGAGGATCTTGACCGCCTCCCGCACGACGGTCCGGCTGGTTCCCATGCGCGCCGCCAGCTCGAGCTCGGTCGGCATCCGATCACCGGGCCGCAGCTCCAGCTCGGCGATGAGACGCAGGATCTGCTCGGCCACCAGTTCGTAGCCGGGCCGGTACGGGGCCGGCGGTGCGGTTTCCTCGTCACTGGTCACCCGATGAGTATGACTCAAGGGGCACCGGCCAGTGACCATACCTCGTGACCCCTCGCTCCGGTCAACACTCGCGAGCCTGGCATGAAAATTACACGCTTCCGCGCAGCCGAACCCGACGTGAGCGACCCGGCGCCTGCTCGTTGCTTGACGCGTTCCCGCCCGTGAGGCCATATGAGTCGGACACATCTGCTCCGGCCGGCGAGCCGGTGCCACAGCGAAGCGGGGTAGCCGATGAGGGGTCGATCACGCGTCACCCTGCCGCGCAACGGGTCCGTGGCCGCCGCGCTCGTCACCGCCCTCGTGGTGACCACGCTCGCCGCGCCGCCCGCCCACGCCGCGACCGTCACCATCGCCGTGGCGCCCACCGGTGACGACGCCAACCCCGGCACCCCCGGCCAACCGGTCGCCACCCCGGCCAAGGCGCAGCAGCTGGCCCGCGCCCAGGCGGCGGGCAACGACGTCGTCGTGCAGCTCGCGGGCGGCACCTACCGGCTCTCCGCCCCGCTGACGTTCACCAGTGCCGACTCCGGGCCGAACGGCCACACCGTCTCCTGGCAGGCCGCGTCCGGCCAGACGCCGATCCTGTCCGGCGGCTCGCAGGTCACCGGCTGGGCGGTGCAGGACACGAACCAGAACATCTGGGCGGCGTCCGTGCCGCCGGGCGCCGACTCACGGCAGCTGTTCGTGGACGGGGCGTTGGCGCCACGCGCGTCGATCCCGATTTCGCGCGGCGACGTGCAGATCACGACGTCCGGCCTGACGATCGTCAACTCCGCGCTGAACTACCTCGCGACGGTGCCGCAGCAGAACCGGATCGAGGTGGAGAGCCAGAACTCCTTCACCGACCGGTACTCCCCCGTCGACCACGTCAGCGGCACGTCGATCGTCATGCGGCAACCGGCGTGGAACAACAACAACTGGGGCTACGACACCCTCGCCAAGCCCTTCGGCGGCGGCCAGCTGTTCCTCGAGAACTCCTACTCGTTCCTCAAGAACACCGGCCAGTGGTACCTGGACCCGCAGGCCGGGAAGCTCTACTACAAGGCACCGAGCGGCTGGGTGCCCGGCGGCCACGACGTCGAACTGCCGCGGCTGACGTCGCTGCTGCGGATCAGCGGCAGCTACGACAACCCGGTACGCGGCCTCACCTTCAGCGGCCTGCACTTCGAGCACACCACCTGGCTCACGCCGGGCACCTCGGTCGGCTACGCCGACCAGCAGAGCGGCACGTTCCTCCCGGCCGCGGTGTTGATGCCGGGTGACTTCCTGAGCTCGTGCCAGTCGGGCTGCCCGCTGTTCGAGGGCGCCCGCAACGGCTGGGCGCAGGCGCCGGCCGCCGTCCAGGTGTCGGCGGCCACCGGGATCACGTTCAGCGGCAACACCTTCACCCACCTCGGGCAGGTGGCGCTGGGCATCGGCAACGACGCGAACGCGCACGCGTCCGGGGTCGGCCTCGGGGCGTCGTCGATCACCGTGGACCGCAACACCTTCACCGAGGACTCGGGCGCGGGCATCGTGGTCGGCGGCGTGCGGCCGGACGCCCACCACCCGTCGAACCCGGCGATGACCAACCGCGACATCACGCTGTCGGACAACACGGTGCGCCGGGTCGCCCTGGACTACCGGGAAATGGCCGGCATCCTGTCGACCTACGTCACGCACGCCGTGATCACGCACAACGACGTCGCCGACCTGACCTACGACGGCATCGACGTCGGCTGGGGCTGGGGTGCGAACGACCCGGGTGGCAGCCAGGACTACCGCAACCGCGGCCTGTACGACTACCAGCCCGTGTACTCCACGCCGACCACGTTGCGGGACACCGTCGTCAGCTACAACCGGGTGCACGGCACGAAGAAGCTCATGCACGACGGCGGCAGCATCTACAACCTCTCCGCCAACCCGGGCAGCTCCATCGACCACAACCACGTGTACGACAACAACCGCACGGTCGGCCTGTACCTGGACGAGGGCTCCCGCTACGTTTCCCTGTCGGCCAACGTGATCCAGGACTCCGGGGTCTGGGCCTTCACCAACGCCAGTGGCACCAACAACACCAACGACAGCACCTTCAGCGGGAACTGGTACAACGGCGGCGCGACGAACGTGGCCACCGGGCCGCCGCACAACAACGTGCTGAGCGGCAACGTCCAGGTGAGCGGCACCGCCTGGCCGTCGGGCGCGCAGCAGGTCATCGCCGCCGCGGGCCCGGGCGGCACCGGCTCGGCCGCGAGCCCGGTGCGCGCGGCCGGTGCGGGCAAGTGCCTGGACGTCGACGGCGGCAGCACCACCCCCGGCGCCCAGGTGCAGATCTGGGACTGCACCGGCGGGGCCAACCAGTCCTGGACCCGCACGAGCGCGGGAGAACTGACCGTCTACGGCGGGGACGGCACCCGGTGCCTGGACGCGTCCGGGCAGGGCACCACACCGGGCACCAAGGTCGTCGTCTGGACCTGCAACGGCGGGGCCAACCAGCGCTGGCAGGTCACCTCGGCCGGCACCATCACCGGGGTCCAATCCGGACTGTGCCTGGACGTGACCGGCAGCGGCACGGCGAACGGCACCGCCGTCCGGCTCTGGACCTGCACCGGGCAGGCCAACCAGAAGTGGACCTTCGGCTGAACGATCGAGGAGAGCCATGAGAATCCGATTCGCCGCGGCCGCCGCGGCCTTGTTCCTCGGCGCGTTGCTCCCGGGCACTCCGGCCGCCGCCGAATCCAACGGCGGGGTCCGGGTCATGCCGCTCGGCGACTCCATCACCGAGGGCACGCAGGTGCCCGGCGGGTACCGGATCGGGCTGTGGCAGCGCCTGAGCGCGGGCGGCTACCAGGTCGACTTCACCGGCTCGCAGTACAACGGCCCGGCCGCCCTCGGCGACCACGACCACGAGGGCCATCCGGGCTGGCGCATCGACCAGATCGACGCGAACGTCGTCACCTGGCTGCGGAACACCGGCTCGCACACGGTCCTGCTGCACATCGGCACCAACGACGTCCTGCAGAACTACGACGTCGGCCGCGCGCCCGCCCGGCTGTCCGGGCTGATCGACCACATCACCGCGACGGCACCGGACGCCGAGGTCTTCGTCGCGACGATCATCCCGCTCGCGAATTCCGGGCAGGAGTCCGCCGCCCGCACGTTCAACGCCGCGATCCCCGGCATCGTCGCGAACAACCAGAACGCCGGCAAACACGTGCACCTGGTCGACATGCACTCCGCGCTGACCACCGGCGACCTGACCGACGGCGTCCACCCCACGGCCACCGGGTACGACAAGATGGCCGCCACCTGGTTCGGCGCGCTGCAGTCGGTGTCCGGGAGCATCGGCACCCCGGGGACGTCGACGACCCAGCAGATCGTGGGCACGCAGTCGGGCCGCTGCGTGGACGCCGCGAGCGCGGCCAGCGGCACCCAGGTGCGGCTGCAGGACTGCGGCGGGCAGGCCGGCCAGGCGTGGACCCGGGCGGGCCAGGAGCTGACCGTCGGCGGGACCAGGTGCCTCGACGCGTCCGGCCAGGGCACGGCCAACGGCACGCCGGTGATCGTCTGGGACTGCCACGGCCAGGCCAACCAGCAGTGGACCGTCACCGCGAACGGCACGATCACCGGCGTCCAGTCGGGTCTCTGCCTCGACGCGTACGGGCAGGGCACCGCCAACGGCACCCAGCTGATTCTCTGGACCTGCAGCGGACAGGCGAACCAGCAGTGGACACTGCGCTGAAGGATGGGAAAGCGAACGGGCCCGTCCCGCCGCCTGCATTCACCTCGTGCACGGCCAGCGGACCCTGGGGAAAGGGCTCAGCCGAACACCCGCCGCTGGATCTCTCGGCGGTAGTCCTCCAGGGTGTTGTCCAGGTGGACCGCGGCGGCTCGCGCGGCCGCTTCCGGGTCGCCGTCACGGATCGCCTCGTAGATCGCGGCGTGCTCCTCGACCGCTTCCGCCGCGTGTCCGCCGACCGTGCCGTGCAGGCCGATCGTGCTGGACTGGTGTTGCAGCCGCCGCACCTCGCGGACGGCGGCCAGGAGGAACTGGTTGTGGGACGCGGCCGCGATGCCGAGGTGGAACTCGTCGTCCCCGCGGTCGAACAGCGCCGCCTCGCCGGTCAGTTGTCCCTGGCGGCAGGTGTCGGCCGCCGTCTCGATCGACCGCAGCTCGGCCGGGGTGGCCCGGGTCGCGGCCAGCCGGCCGGCGGTCATCTCCTGGACGCGGCGGAACTCGAACAGCATGTAGATGTGGTCGAGGTCGGTCGGCAGGAACAGGCTGCCCCAGTGCGTCGAGCCGAGCATCCCTTCGTCGTCGGCGACGTAGAGGCCACGTCCCTTCTGGGCACGCACCCGGCCGATCGCGGACAGGATCTTGACCGCCTCGCGCACCACCGTGCGTGAGCTGTTCAGCCGGGCCGCCAGCTCGTTCTCGGTGGGCATGCGGTCGCCCGGTCGCAGCCGCAGCTCCGCGATGAGCCGGAGGATCTGTTCGGCGACGAGCTCGTAGCCCGGCCGGTACGACGTCGGCGACCGGGTTGCCGGCGGATCACCGCCTGCCGGACCGGGTTCGATCGATGCGGGCACGCCGTCCACCACTCGCCTCCTCCACCTCTCAGGAACCATGAAGCATACATTCGGATCGACGACCTGAAAATAAGTACTACACATTTTCCTGCGCGGATCCTCTTGACTACGGACTTCCGACCGACTCTCATAGACGACGCGCCACGCAGCGCTCAATGTGTCGGACACATAGCTGGATGACCTTGCCTGATCAGGTAGACCTGCGGGCACCACGATGAAGTGGAGTAGCTCATGACAGCCCTCGGAGCCAGCAGATCCGTTCAGCGCGGCCGACGGTTCGCAGGACTGGTCTTCGGCGTCACAGCCGTCCTCGCCGCGGTCACGGCGTGCGGGAACGGCAGCAGCGGTACCGGCGCCCAGAGCGCCTTCCAGCCGGCGCCGCAGACCGGCGGACCGCTCACCGTGTGGGTCGACTCGACGCGGCTGCCCGCCGCGCAGCTGTACCAGAAGCAGCACCCGGCGGTGAAGCTGAACATCGTCACCTACGACGGCGACGCCAACGGCTCCAACTACCTGCAGACCAAGGTGAGCCTGTTCAACCGCACCCGCAGCGGCTGGCCGGACGTCGTGTTCAGCACCCAGAACAACGAGACCTCCTGGGCGGTGCAGGCCGGCTTCACCGCGCCCCTGAACAAGGGGCAGATCCCCGACGCGACGCTGAGCAGCTGGGCCCCCGGCGCCAACGACCCGTGCACCGTGGACGGCACCCTCTACTGCCTGCGCAACGACCTCGCCCAGACCGTGCTCTGGTACAACGCTTCGCTGCTGCGGCAATGGAACTACCAGGTGCCGAAGACCTGGGAGGAGTACCAGGCGCTGGGCCAGCGGGTGGCCACCGAGCACCCCGGCTACCTGGTCGGCACGGCCGGGGACAACTTCACCCCGGAGATCTACCTGTGGGCCGGCAAGTGCGGCGCCAACGAGATCACCGGCCCGAAGAAGGTGAAGGTCGACACCACGAGCCCGGCCTGCACCCGGATGGCGGCGCTGCTCGACACCCTCGTCAAGAACCGCACGCTGTCCACCAGCAGCGTGTTCAGCTCGGACTTCGACAAGAACTCCGGCGACAAGATCCTCCTGCTGCCGGGCCCGTCCTGGTTCGGCGGATCGATCTTCCAGGAGTCCGTGAAGACACCCAAGGGCCAGATCGCCGTCGCGCCGATGCCCCAGTGGGCCGGCGAAACGAGCCCGTCGGTCGGCAACGTCGGCGGCGGCACCTGGCTGCTGTCCGCCCACAGCGCCAACCTCAAGGACGCCACCGACTTCCTCACCTGGGTGACCACCGCACCCGACTACCAGGGCCAGGTCGCGCCGGGCTACCCGGCGAACACCGCCGCGGCGAAGGCCTGGCTGGCGAAGCAGTCGGCCAGCGGGTACTACGCCGGCGACATCACCGGCACGCTGCAGACGGCCGCCGCGCAGGTGTGGCCGGGCTGGGGTTACGGGCAGTTCAGCCAGGAGGCGATCTGGGCCGCGACCGTCACCCCCGGCCAGACCGCCGGGAAGACCATCGTCTCCCTCCTGCCCGACTGGCAGAAAGCCATCACCGACCACGCGAAGTCCAACGGGTACGAGGTCAGCCCGTGAGCACGGCCGTCCGGCCGGCCCGGCCGCGGACGCGGTGGCCGGGCCGGGCCGGCCACCTCTTCGTCGCGGCCTACGTCGTCCTGCTGATCGCGTTCGGCGTCGTGCCCACGGTGTACGCGATCTACTTCGCCTTCACCGACGCGGGCGACCGCTTCGCCGGCCTGTCCAACTTCGTCGAGGCCGCCGGCGACTTCCGGTACCTCTCCGCGGTCGGTCACGTGGCGCTCTACCTGCTGTTCTGGCTGGTGTCGCTGGTGGTGTTCGTCGTCGGGCTGGCCCTGCTGCTGCACCGCCTGACCTCCGGCGCGGCCAGTATCGCCCTGCGCTTCCTCTACTACATCCCCGGCGCGCTGGCCGGCGCGGCCAGCGTGCTGGTCTGGCTGTTCATGCTGGACCCGTCCGTGAGCCCGGTGAGCTTCCTGCTGCAGGCGTTCGGGTTCGACACGTTCGGCCAGGTGGTCGCGCCGGACCACCTGCCGGTCCTGTTCACCATGATCGCCTTCTGGACCGGGGCGGGCGGCTGGATCGTCGTGATGTACGGCGCGTTGAACAATATCTCCCCCGACCTGCTGGAAGCGGCGCGGATCGACGGCGCGGGCGCGTGGCAGACCGCGTGGCGCATCCAGATCCCCCTGCTGCGCAAGTGGATCGTCTACATGGTGATCCTCGCGTTCGCCGGGGGAACGCAGCTGTTCGTCGAACCGCAGCTGCTTTCGCAGGCGAGCGTCGGGGTCGCCGGCCGCGACTACTCGCTCAACCAGCTCTCCTACGACTTCGCCTTCCAGAACGACAACGTGAACACGGCCGCGGCCATTTCGGTGGAACTGCTGGTGATCGGCGTGGTCGTCGCCGGCCTGTTCGTGGCCCGATCGGGGTTCTTCGATGCCGACTAGCCCCGGCCGGAGGCGGCCGAACCCGCTGTCGGTCCTGGTGCTCGCGCTGTTCCTGGTCTTCTTCGTGCTTCCGGTGCTGTGGCTGCTGCTGGCCGCCACCAAGAACGACGACCAGCTCGTGCACGGCAACCCCCTGTCGTTCGGCTCGTGGGGTGCGCTCGGGGACAACTGGACCGCGCTGACCTCCTTCGGGGACAACGCGATCTTCCGGTGGCTCGGCAACTCGGCGCTGTATTCGTTCATCGCCCTGGCGATCACGCTGTGCGTGGCGATCCCGGCCGGCTACGCCCTCGCCATGACCGAGTTCCGCGGCCGGCGCACCCTGCTCGTGGCGACCCTGGTCGTCATGCTGATGCCGAACGCGACCCTGGTGGTGCCGCTGTTCCTCGAGGTCAACGCCGTCCACCTGATCGGCTCGATGTGGTCGATCATCCTGCCGTACTCGTTCTACCCGTTCGGCGTGTACCTGACCTACATCTACTTCTCCACCGCGCTGCCCCGCGACCTGGTCGACGCGGCGAAGCTCGACGGCTGCTCGCAGTTCGGCGTGTTCCGCCACATCGCCCTGCCCCTGGCCGCGCCGGTCGTGGCGCTCGTCGGCTTCTTCAGCTTCGTCGCCAACTGGACCAACTACTTCCTGCCGTACGTCCTGCTGCCGGAAAGCGACCAGTTCCCCGTCCAGGTCGGCCTGGGCACCCTGCTCGACGCCGTCCCCCAGTTCAACCCGACCGCCGGCACCGCCGCGGTCGAACGCCCGGAACTCGCACTGGCCACGCTGCTCGCGATCACCCCGGTTCTCGTCGTCTTCCTCTTCTCCCAACGTTTCCTGGTCGCCGGGATGCTCGCCGGCGCGACCAAGGAGTGACCCACCATGGAGAAACTCTGATGCCTCCCGTCATCACGGCCTCGGTGCCCCTGCTCGAACCGCCCGGCTGGGCGATCGCGCAGCGCGCGCTGTTCACCCTGCTCGACGAGGCCTGGCGCCGGTTCGCCCGCGACTTCACCGGCCCGGACGGACGGCTGCGCTACGAGGGCGAGCTCACCACCCGCGACGGTGTGGACGACTTCTACGAGACGTTCTTCAACTGGCCCCAGCTCTACCTGCTCGGTGGCGCCGGCGACCTGCTCGCCGAGTCCGAGCACCACTGGGAGGGCGTCACCCGGCAGCTGACCGAGCTGGGCATGCTCCACGACGAGTACGAGCGCGGCTACGACTGGTTCCACCAGGGTGAAAGCCTGCTGCTGCTGTACTTCCTGTGCATGGCCGCGCCCGAGCGGTGGCGGGACCGCGCGCTGCGGTTCGCGGAGCTCTACGTCGATCCCGCGCACGGCAACTACGACCCCGGGCACCGCGTCATCCGGCGGCCCCACAACGGCAGCGACCCGGCGCGCGAAGGACTTTTCGACGGCGACTCCTACCCGTGGCTGCCCAAGGAGGCCCGGACATACGGCTTCCCGCTCGGGTGGCTGCCGCCGGAGGACTCCGCGCTGGGCGAGCAGATGCGCCGGCGGATGGGGGTGGGTGACGTCGCGGTCAACCTGGCGGCGTCCGGTCTCGTCCTCAACGCCCTGCTGCTGTCCGGCGAGGACCGCTACCGCGACTGGCTCGCCGAGTACGTCGGTGCCTGGCGCGAGCGCGCGGCCGCCAACGGCGGCGTCCTGCCCGACAACGTCGCTCCCGACGGCACGGTGGGCGCGCTGCTGGAGGGCCGCTGGTACGGCGGCCACTACGGCTGGTCGTGGCCGCACGGCTGGTACAGCGTCGGGCACGCCGCCGTCGTCGGCGCGTTGTCGGCCGCCCTCGCCACGGGTGACGACACGTTCACCGACCTGGTGCGCCCGGCCCTGGACGAGATCATCGCCCACGGCAAGGTCATGGCCTTCACCGAAGCGGACTCCAGTCTCGAGTCCAAGTGGTCGGTCCAGCTGCGCGAGGACGTGCACACGCCGACGCTGCACGTGCCCTACCGCCATGACGACCGCGGGTGGTTCGACTACAACCCGATGCTCCTGGGTGTCCCGATGGCGCTGTGGCACCACACCGCGTCGGCCGGGGACCGGGACCGCCTCGAACGGCTGCGCGCCGCCGGCGGGTACGACTGGCGCACCGTGCGGTCCTTCCGCAGCAAGGAGGAGGCCGGCCACGAAGAGCCCTGGTTCGCCTACCTCGCCGGCGACGACCCCGGCTACCCGGAGCGGATCCTGGCCGCCGCACAGGCCCAGGTGCGGCACCGGCTGGCCCGCATGGAGCGCTACCGCGACCGGGACGTCCCCGAGGCCGACATCCACCTGTGGCAGCAGTCCAACCCGGTGGTCACCGAGGCGCTGGTCCAGCTCACCTGGGGCGGGCCGCAGGTCGTCTACAACGGCGGCCTGCAGCAGGCCCGCGTGCGCTACTACGACGCGCACGCGCGGCGGCCCGGCCTGCCGCCGTCGGTGTCGGCGCTGGTTTCGAGCATCGACCCGGACGCGACCGTGCTCGAGCTGGTCAACCTCGACCCGGACGAGGGGCGGTCGGTCATCGTCCAGGCCGGGGCGTTCGCCGAACACCACATCCGCACCGCGGACCACAGCGTCTGCGACGACCCCTCGTGGATCGGCGATCTCTACGACTACGGCCACGGCGAGCCAGCCGTGACGTCCGCGTCGATCGACGTCGACGGCCCGTGGCTGCGGGTGGAGCTGCCCCGCTCCACCCGGATCCGCCTGACCCTGCGGCTCGCCCTGCGGGCCCGCCCGCCTTCCTACGCCACCCCGTTCGACGAGCACACCGCCGCGGGTGCCCCGTGAAGCGGACGACCCTCGGGGACACCGGGCTGGAGGTCTCCGAGCTCGGCTTCGACTTCAGCGCCGGCCGGGTCGTCCGCAGCGCGCACGAAAGCCTCGAGCGGCTGGAGACCGACCACGTCGACGCGGTCGGCGTGACCGGCTATCCCCCGGCCGCGCCGGCCTACGTCGCCGAACGCACCCGGGTCGACACGATCGTCTCCTCCTGCCGGTACACGCTGCAGAACCGGCAGCTCGCCACCTGGCGGGACTGGTTCACGCGCCACGGCACGGCCGTCATCAACGCCTCCCCGCTCTCGATGGGCGCGCTCACCAACCGCGGGGCACCGCCCTGGCACCCGGCCCCGCCGGACGTCCTCGCGCGGTGCGCGGAAGCGGGCGCACTCTGCGGGGCGCGCGGGGAGGAACTCGCGCGGGTCGCCCTCCGGTTCGCCGTGACCACCGGCGGCTTCGCCGGAACGCTGGTCGGCGCCGACGATCCGGCGGAGGTACACCGGAACGTCCGCTGGATCACCGAGCCGGTCGACGAGAACCTGCTGCGCGAGGTCGAAGCCTGCCTCGAACCGGTCCGTGACCGCTCGTGGCCGAGCGGGCGTCCGGAGAGCCGGCCGGCGTGAACGGGCTCCTCGACGCACACGTGCACTTCTGGGACCCGCGGCGGCTGCGCTACCCGTGGCTCGACGACGTTCCGGAGCTCGACCGGCCGTTCACTCCCGGTCAGTTCCCCGAGGGGCCGGGACGGGCCGGCGTCATCGTCGTCGAAGCGGGAAGAGCCGCCGCGGACTCCGCCGCCGAGATCGCGTGGATGCGGCAGGAAGCGCGGCGGCGGCCCTGGATCCGCGGCATCGTCGCGCACGTCGACGTCGAAGACCCGGCAGCGGTGGGCCGGTTCGTCGCCGGCCACGGCGGTGACCCCTTCGTGGCCGGGGTCCGGCGCAACGTGCAGGACGAAGCGCCCGGTTTCCTGGGCGAGAGCGGGTTCCGGGCGGGCGTGCGGCTGCTGGGCGAGGCGGGGCTGCCGTTCGACGCCTGCGTCCGCGCCCGCCAGCTGCCCGAACTGACCGAACTGGCCGCGGCCTGCCCGGGGACCACCATCGTGCTGGACCACCTGGGCAAGCCGTCGCCGGGCGGCCCCGGGTACGACCGGTGGCGCCGGGACCTGCGCCGGCTGGCGCGGCACGGCACCGTGCTCTGCAAGCTGTCCGGCCTGGCCACCGAGACCACCGCGGGCACCGCCCGCCCGGTCGTGGTCGACGCCGTGCGCGAAGCCCTCGACACGTTCGGCCCCGAGCGGTGCCTGTACGGCAGCGACTGGCCCGTCATGACCCTGGCCACGGACTACGAAGCGTGGCTGGACGTGGTCCGCGACGCGCTCGCCACCCATCCCGCCACGGCCGCCGAAGCCGTCTTCCACCACAACGCCGCCCGGACCTACCGGACGCCCGGACGGGGAGCGCGAAAGGATCCGGAATGAGGTCCGCAGCACGGCATTCGCCGGGTCGCCTGCACCGGCGCCCGGAGCCTGGCCGTCGACGGCTTCCGGCGGAAGACTCGATCAGCTGCCGGGTCGGTGAGCCGAGGCCGGTGACCGTGTCGTAGCCGGGGGCGTAGGTCAGGTTCGCTTCCGCGTACTGCCCCGGCGTGATCAGGTCGACGAATCCGTGGTCCACAACCGCGTACGCCACGGTCTTCGCTGTCCCGGCGGGGTTGTCGGCGATCGCGTGGTACGCCGACCGGGGCCGCGCGTACAACGCCGGGTTCGCGAACCGAGGGGACCGTGCTCCTGCACCAGGAGCGCCTCGACTCCGGCGAAGGCGGGTCAGGACGGGCTTGTCCCGCCTCCGTTGCCCACCTTGTAGCTCAGGGTGCCGTCGAGGTTGTAGTCGGTTTCGCCGACGAGCAGGCACGGGTCGGGATCCGCCAAGGCGGCGACGTCCGGAACGGTCCGCATCGGTGGCGAACCGGCGAACGACGCGGGCACGACCCCACGCTGGTAGAACGGCTGCGGAAACACGGTGCCGGTCCCGCCGCCGGAAGCCTTTCCCTGATAGCCAGGCGGTGCCGGATCCCACGACGTTCCGTCGGCGGACCGGGAGGTTTCGTCGGTCGCCCAGCCGATCTCCCACCGGTAGGAGGTCCCGGGTCCGATCGCCAGGGTGGTGCCGCCCACCGCGGTCACCCACGGGCTGGAAGCCGGGTACTCGACGGTGCGGACGCCGTCTTCGGTGGCGCCGCCACCGGAGTCGCCACTGGCGAACGTGAACGTGATGCCCTCGGCAGCGCCTTCCTGAAAGGCGCGCTCATACGCGACGATGTCGTCCGGAGCGTAACCCGGCGTGTAGCCGACGCTGATCGACCCGGACACGACGTCGGCCGGCCGCCGGTCGACGATCTGCGCGTTGCCGATGCTGATGATCCCGGCGGTCACCCCCTTGCCCGTGAGGCTGGTTCCGGTGATCCCGTAAGCGTCGCGGACCTGCCGGGTGTGCACCCGCAGGGCGCCCACTGCACGGGATGCCCGTAGGCGGAAGGCAAATCGGTGACCGGGGTGTCGCCGTGGTGGTCCGGGCAGGGATGGACAGGCGGGTCCGCACGCGCCGCAAAGCGGATCCGGTCGTGGGAGGCCCGGGCGGTTGCCAGGTACCGGTCGGGACGGTGAGTCCGGTGACGGTCAGGATGTCGGGCCCGACCTCGGCGGGCACGGTGATCGGATCCACCGCCGCCCGGTGCGGGATCCGGTGGTAGGTGTGGTTGTCGAAGCGGGTGCCGAACGCCTCCGCCGCCTGGGCGACCGTGCCGCGGGCGACGACGGCACGTGGCCGGCGCTGACGATCGACAAGCCGGTGCCGCGCAGCCAGCCGCCGACGGCGTCGATCCGGTGCTGCGCCGGCCCGTAGCGGGCGCGTACCTGCTCGGGCGTCAGGAAGTGGCCGTAGCGGAAATCGCGCGGGTCCGACACGGCGCGGGCGTAGTCGGCCAGCCGCCGGGAGTCCCCGGCGAGGAACACCTGGGCGGTGACCTGCGCGGCCGGATCGGCCGGCCCGGTGTCGGTGCCCTCGCGGACCACGTGGGAGGACTTGGTGCCCTCCGACCCGCCGACCGGCACCCGCGCCGGCCCGTCCGCGTTCGCAGCCGCGACGGCGGGCGTGATCACGGTCGCGGCCAGGAGGCTTGCGAACAAGACGAGAAGATGTCGCTGTCTCCGCACGGGCTGTCCCTCCGCCGGGGGACGATCCCCCTCCTCAAGACGCCGCCTCGGATACAGCGTGGTGCACTCCCCCGGGCAAACCTCAGGGTTGCGGCGACCCGGTCTCGTCGGCGCGGATCCCCGCCGGAGGCAGCTCGACGACCACGAGCGCACCCCGGCCGTCCGGCGGATCCTCGAACCGTGCGCGTCCGCCGTGAGCGGCCGCGGTGTCCGCGACGATCGCCAGGCCCAAGCCCGATCCCGGCAGCGCTCGCGCCGCCGGTGCCCGCCAGAACCGCTCGAACGCCGGCCCGCGATCCGCTGGAGCAACCCCGGAACCCTCGTCGGCGACGGAGATCCGGCCCGGCGCCGAACGGACCGTGACCACGGAGCCTGCGGGTGAGAACTTGATCGCGTTGTCGAGCAGGTTGAGGACCATCCGCTCCAGCGCGCCCGCGTCGCCGCGGGCGGACCACTCGGCGTTGCCGACGTCGAACGTGTGGTCCCGGGCACGGCTCGAAGCCCGCCGGACCGCCCGCCGGACGACGACGGCCATGGCGACGTCGGTGTGCTCCAGTTCGTGCTCGTCGCGGGCGAGCACGACGAGCTCGGTGACGAGGTCGCCGAGTTCCACCGCCTGCACCTGCAGCCGGTCGACCATCCGGGCTCGCTGCCCGTCCGCCAGCGGCCGGCCGGTGTGCTCGCTGCGGGCCAGCAGGTCGATGTTGGTGCGCAAGCTGGTCAACGGGGTGCGCAGCTCGTGGGCCGCGTCGGCCACCAGCGCTCGCTGGCGACGACGGGACTCGGCGAGCGCGCCGGTCATCGCGGCGAACGCGCGGCCCATCCGGCCGACCTCGTCACGGCCGGACACGGCGACGGGGAGCTCGAGGTCCTGGGTCCGGGCGATCTCCTCGGCGGCGGCGGTCAGCCGCGCCATCGGCTCGAGGGTCCGGCGGGTGAGCAGCAGGGCCGCCGCGGCGGCGAGCGCCGCACCCAGTACCGACACCACGATCAGGACGGTGCGCAGCCCGGTCAAGGTGCTCGCGACTTCGGCGAGGCTGCGTGAGATGGCCACGACGTTCCCGTCGCCGGCCGGGCCGAGCAGCACCCGCACCGGAGTGCCGGACTGCGTGTAGCCGTCCCGCAGCGTCACCGTCCGAGCCGTCCGGTCCGACGGCTCGAGGACGACCGAGTCCACCCCGGCGGGTGAGCACGTCGTCCCGTCGGCTTTGAGCAGCTGAACCCCTTCGAGGAACCGCTGCAGCGGACGGCCCTGGTTCACCGCCCGGCACAGGTCGGCCCAGTCCGGCTTCGGCAGCGCGGGGTCCTGCGCGCCGGGCGGTGGCCAGCCGCCGAGCAGCGTCTCGTCCAGCTGAGCGCGCAGGTTGTGCTGCGTGGCCACGTACGTCACGGTGCTGATCGACGCGATCGCCAGCGCGACGATCGCCGCGGTGATCAGCGCGACGCGGCTGCGCAGCAGCATCCGGCGCTCTCCGCGGCGCTTCACGGCGCCCGCAACACGAACCCGACACCGCGGACGGTGTGCAGCAGCCGGCTCGCCCCGCCCGCCTCGGTCTTGCGCCGCAGGTAGCCGACGTAGACGTCGAGGTTGTTGGTACGGCTCGGTTCCGTGCCCCACACCGCCTGGCGCAGCTGGTGCTTGGTCAGCACCTTGCCCGGGGCGTCCAGGAAGGCCGTCAGGAGGTCGAACTCGGTCGGTGTCAGCTCCATCCGCTGCCCGCCGCGGGTGACCTCGCGCGTGTCCGGGTCGAGCGCCAGGTCCGCGAACCGGCGGACGTCGGGGATGGCGCGGCGGCCGCGGTTCTGCTTCAGCAGCGCCCGGACCCGGGCGAGCAGCTCCTCCAGGGCGAACGGCTTGACGAGGTAGTCGTCGGCCCCGGAGTCGAGGCCGGTGACCCGGTCGCCGAGCGCGTCGCGCGCGGTGAGCATCAGCACCGGCAGCCGCTCGCCCGCCGCGCGGATGCGCCGGCACGTCTCCAGGCCGTCGACCCCGGGCATCATCACGTCGAGGATCACCAGGTCGGGCTTCCCGTGGCCGGCGACGGCTTCGAGCGCCGTCGTGCCGCAGATCGCCGTACCGACGTCGTAGCCCTCGAACTCGAGGCTGCGCTGAAGGCTTTCCCGCACGTCGGGATCGTCGTCCACCACCAGCAGTCGCACCCGGCGGAGGCTACGCGGTCAGCCTGTGCGTGAGCTGTAGATCCACTTCTCATGATTCTCTCAGGTGAATTCCAGGCGCTTCTCACGATCGGTAGCCCACCGTATGAGCAACGTAACCGGTCACACAGCGTCGTGCTCGGCCGCGAACCAGCGAGAACGGAGGAAGCATGTCGGTCGGCGCGACCAGAGGTCTCCGGGCCTCTCCCGAACACCGTGCCGCGACGGCCACGGTGGACATCGTCGTCCCGGTGTACAACGAGGAACGCGCCCTACCAGGCTGCGTGCGCGTGCTGCGCGAGTTCCTCCGCGACCAGTTCCCCTTCGGCTGGACCATCGTGATCGCCGACAACGCCAGCACGGACCGGACGCTGGAGGTCGCCGAGGCACTCGCCCGCGAGCACGCCTCGGTCCGCGTGTGCCACCTCGACCGCAAGGGCCGCGGCCTGGCCCTGCGCGAGACCTGGCGGGCCAGCACCGCCGACGTCGTCGTGTACATGGACGTCGACCTCTCCACCGGGCTCGACGCGCTGCTGCCGCTGGTGGCTCCGCTGGTCAACGGGCACTCCGACCTGGCCATCGGCTCGCGGCTGGCCCCCGGGGCACGCACGGTGCGCGGGCCGAAGCGGGAGTTCGTCTCCCGTTGCTACAACGGGCTGATCCGGCTGAGCCACGGCGCGCGGTTCTCCGACGCGCAGTGCGGGTTCAAGGCCGCGCGCACCGACGTGATCCGGCCGCTGCTGGACCACGTCGAGGACGACGCCTGGTTCTTCGACACCGAACTGCTGCTCTTGGCCGAGCACAACGGGTTGCGCGTGCACGAGGTGCCGGTCGACTGGGTCGAGGACACCGACAGCCGCGTCGACGTCGCCAAGACCGCGCTCGACGACCTCCGCGGCCTGGTCCGCGTCGCCCGCGCGAAAGCGGCCGGCACCGCGCGGGTGCCGGACCTGCCCCGCCGGCCGGCACCCCGCGCGGCCCACCCGGACGCCGTGCTGGGCACGCCGAGTGGCGGCCGGCTCTGGGAAGTCCTGTCGTTCGCGGTGATCGGGGTGCTCTCCACCGTCGCGAACCTCGTGCTGTACGGGCTCTTCCGGTTGTGGTGGCCGGTGCTGGTGGCCAACCTGGCCGCGCTGGTGCTCACCACGCTGTTCAACACCGAAGCCAACCGCCGCTTCACCTTCGCCGGGGCGGGCGTTGCGCGGAGCAAGGCGCACCTGCAGGGGTTCGTGGTGTTCGGGCTCTACTACGCGTTCACCTCGGCCGCGCTGCTCGCGCTGCCGGCGCTCGACCCGGACCCCGGTCGCGCGCTGGAGCTGGCGGTGTTGTTCGCGGCCTCGGTGCTGGGGACCGCGGGCCGGTTCGTGCTGCTGCGCAGCTGGGTCTTCCGCAAGGACAACCGAAAGGACGAACAATGACAGTCGCCGCCGAACACGCGGCACCCGCCGGCCGCGTCGCGGTGCCACGCCGGACGAGGTGGCCGGCCTGGGCGCTCGCCGGGATCTGCGTCGCCGCGGGTGCGCTCTACACGTGGCGGATCGGCGCGGGCCAGCTGGGCAACACCTACTACTCGGCCGCCGTCAAGTCCATGACGGGCAGCTTCACGAACTTCCTGTTCGGCTCGTTCGACCCGTACGGCGTGTTCACCGTGGACAAACCGCCGATGTCGCTGTGGCCGCAAGCGCTTTCGGTGCTGGTGTTCGGCTTCCACGGCTGGGCGCTGCTGCTCCCCCAGGTGCTCGAGGGCGTCGCGGCGGTGTTCCTCCTGCACCGCACGGTGCGGCGGTGGGCGGGCGAGAACGTCGCGCTGCTGGCCGCGGTGATCCTCACACTGACCCCGATCACCGTCGCGATCAACCGGGACAACAACCCGGACACGCTCCTCGTGCTGCTGCTCGTCGCGGCGGCCTACGCGTTCACGCGCTCGGTGCAAGCGGACACGAGCCGCGCGCGCACGAAGTGGCTGCTGTGGTGCGCCTTCTTCATCGGCTGCGGATTCGTCACCAAGATGATGCAGGCGTGGATCGTCGTCCCCGGGTTCGCGCTGGCGTACTTCGTCGGGACGAGCGCGCCGGTCAAGCGGCGGATCCTCGACCTGCTCGGGGCCGGCGTCGTCCTGTTCGCGTCGTCCTTCTGGTGGACGGCGCTGCACGACTGGTGGCCCGGGGCCAAGCCGTACATGGGCGGCAGCACCGACGGCACCGCCTGGAACCTGATCTTCGGCTACAACGGCTTCGGCCGGATCTTCGGCGACGAAGGCAACCCCGGCGGTGGCGGAGCACGCCCGGACCTGCCCGAGGGAGTCACCCTGCCGTCCGGGCTGGGCGGCGGCGCCGGCGGGATGTTCGGCGGTGACACCGGTCCCGGCCGGATGTTCAGCACGTCGGTCGGCGGGCAGATCTCGTGGCTGCTGCCGCTGGCGCTGTTCGTCCTGGTGGTCGTCGCCGTCCAGGGTGTCCTGCGGAGGGCGGCCAAGCAGCCGGGCGACCCGGCGCTGCGGGCCGGCTGGTTCGCGTGGGGCGGCTGGCTGCTGGTGACCGCGCTGGTGTTCAGCTACGCGCAGGGCATCTGGCACCCGTACTACACGACGATGCTCGCCCCGGCGATCGCCGCGATCTCCGCGGCGGGGCTGGCGCGGTTCTGGCGCGCCTACCGCGGCGACGGCGCCGCCGGGTGGCTGCTGCTGCCCGCCGCGGTGGCCCTCACCGCGGTGTGGGCCTTCGTGCTGGCGAGCCGCGATTCCTCGTGGCAGGGCTGGACGCGCTGGGCGGTCCTGGTGGCGGGCGTCGTCGCGGTGGTCGTGCTGCTCGCGGGCCGGCTGGCCGAGGCGCGCCGCGCGGTGCTCTCGCACGTCTCGCTCGTGCTCGGGCTCGTCACCCTGCTGCTGGTGCCGGCGGTGTGGTCCACGGCGACCGCCGCGACCGGCGAGAACCTCGGCGTGATGCCGGCCGCGGGCCCGAGCGGCGGCTTCGGCGTTATGCGCCCGGGCGGCGCGGGTGGCTTCCCGGGCACCGGCGACCTGCCGCAGCTGCCCGGTGGCACCGGCGGCTTCCCGGGTGGCGCCGGTGCGGGCTTCCCCGGTGGCGGCCGCCCGGAGATGCCGGGCGGCGGCGGGTTCGGCGCCATGGACGGCAAGCTCACCGACGAGCAGCGCCGCGTCCTGGACTACGCCAAGCAGCACAGCGGCGGCGCGGAGATCACCCTGGCCGTCGACGGTTCGGCGAGCACGGTGGCGAGTTTCGTCATCGGGTCCGACGAGACGGTCATCGGCATGGGCGGCTTCATGGGCAGCGACGACTCGCCCTCGGTCGGCCAGCTGCAGCAGTGGACGGCCGAAGGCAAGCTGAAGTTCGTCCTCGGCGGATCCGGCGGTGGCATGCCGGGCATGAGCGGCGGCGCCGTTCAGCGGCGGCAGCAGTGGACCGAGCAGCACTGCACCGCCGTCGACCCGGCGTCCTACGGTGGGCGAGCCACCCAGGAGAACGAGCAGACCGGGCCAATGGGCCTGGCGCAGACCCTCTACGAGTGCCACGCCTGAGCAGGAGCACGCCAGTCCAGCCGGCGCCTTGGGCGACTGGTGGCCGTTCCGGCCTCGACGACCGGAGCGGCCACCAGCCCCGAGATCAGCCCCGGTCAGCCGGCGCTCGGGTCAGCTCGGATCGGCGGTCGCGGCCGCGACATCCGGGTAGCACCGCAGGACCTGGTTCAAGCCGGTCAGCTCGAGCCGGCGCGCCAACCGGACCGGCAAGGCCGCGAGCGCGCACGCCGCCCCCATGGCTGTGGCTGCTCGGTCGAGCTGCACCAGGGCGTTCATCCCCGCCGACGAGCAGAACTCGACGTCGGACAGGTCCAGGACCACCACTCGCGTGCCCGGTGTGACCGCGCCCAGTGTGGCCGCGACGAGTTCCGGTCCGCTGCGTTGGTCCAGAGCTCCGTGTACGGACACCACCAGGAACCTGGCGTCGGTCAGTTCGGGGTGAGTCACCACCAGATCGCTCATTGAGGACTGCCTCATCTTCCGCGCGTTCCACACTCCGGTCACCAGCTGCGCATGCAGACACCCTGGACCCTAGCGGGGAAACCCGATCGGTGCCGGGCGCGGCGGCCCTCAGCCAAGGCCGGCCGGGGTTCACAGGAAGGGATCGCCGGCCGGCAGGCCGAGGACGGTGCGGCCGACCACTTCGTAGCCGGCTGCGGACAGGATGGCGTGCTGGGCCGCCGCGTGGCCGTCGCGGAAGAGCCGTCCGACGCGGTTCTCCTCGTACAGCACCGTCGAGCTGCCGATCTCGTACATCGACGTCAGCACCGAGCGGGCGGTTTCGGCGGCGTGGCAGAGCGCACCCCGGACCGCTCCGCGGTGCGCTTCCGTCACGGACCGGCCCGCCTCGACCGCGGTGTCCAGCGCACCGACCGTCGCCAGGAGCAACGCCCGGGCGGCATCGAGCCGGGCGGTGGCCGCGCCGACGGCGGCTTGGACGCGGGGCTGCTGCTCCAGAGAGGTGCCGTCCGGCGTCGTTTTGGTCCGGGACAGCGCCAGCACCTCGTCGATCGCCGCCTGGGCCATGCCGATCACGATGGCCGCACCGCCGGAGTTGATCTGGTTCATCAACGGCACGCGGAAGAGCGGGCGGTCGATGCGCGGCGTCGCCGTGGGCCTCAACGTCATCTCGGCGGGTACGTGGACGTCTTGGGCCGTCACCGTGTTGCTGTCCGTGCCGCGCATGCCGGTCACCTGCCAGGTGTCCCGCACTGTCACCGACGAGCGGGGTACCACGCAGAAGCGGACGTCGGGGCCGGCCTCCGTCATGCGCGGCCGCTCACCGTCCAGGACGACGCCCAGGAGCCCGACCCACTCGCAAGAGTCGATGCCGCTCACGAGTTTCCACTCGCCGGACAGCTGGTAGCCGTCTCCGCTCGGCACCAGGAAACCCGGCTGACTTGAATGCGCGATCAGCGGGTCCGGGCCGTCGGCCCAGATCCGCTCCACGCTCGGTTCGTCCAGGAACGCGGCGCCGAAGCCGACGTTGAGGTTCCAGACGACCCAGCTCACCGGGCCGTCGAGCCGGGCCAGCTGCTCGATCACGTTCAGGGCCGAGGCCAGCGGCAGCTCGAATCCACCCAGCTCGCGGGGGGTGTTGAGACGGAACGCGCCGTGGGCCCGCAACTGGCCGACGAGTTCACCCGGCAGCCGCCGGAGCTCGTCGGCCTCGTCGCGGTACTTCTCGATCGCCGGGCGGAGCAGTTCGGGCAGGTCGTCGGCGGACCAGGACAGCGGTGGGTAGGAAATCATGTCGTCTCCGAACTCTGGGCAGGTGGGTTCCCTGCCGGTGTGCGGTGTGCCCGGAGCAGATGCCGGGCGCGCGACGAGAGTTCGAAGAGCCGGGTGTGTTCTGGGTCACGCTGTTTCGACGGGCTGCCGGCGAAGCTGGAAAAGCCGCGCCTGCTCAACCCACCCGGCGCGCACGTGCAACACCCACGCCGCACCGGGTGGGCAGTGGAGCGGGTCCTCCGGCGGGCTTCGCAGCTCGAACTCGCAGACGACGATGTCCCGGCTGGCGGCGACGTTGGTCACGCGATACCCGACGCCGTCGAGCATGTCCTGTTCGAGTCCCCGGACGAGGGCGCCGTACCCTTCGTTGCGGAGATCGTGCGGTCCGCGGATGTCCACGGTCGGCGTCCAGGAAACGGCGAGCTGGGCCGCGACGTCACCCCGGTACACGGCGGACACCATGTCCTGGCTGTAGCGGCGCCACTCCCCGGTGACCACCCGGACGTCGCCGTGCGCGGCGTCGGCGGTGGCCAGCAAGGCCTGCGACAGCTTGCCCCGCGCCTCGTGCAACCTGCTGCGGACGGTGCCGACCGGTACGCCGCAGACGTCGGCGATGTCCTGGTACGAGGTCACACTGCTGAAGTGGCGCAGCATCACGACAAGGCGCAGCGGGGGTGAGAGGTCCGCCAGCGCGTGCCAGACCCAGTCCCGGGTTGCGTGCTGCCACACCAGTTCGGTGGGATCCGGTTCGGACGAGCGAAGCGTCGCCGCGAGTCCGTCGTCGAGGGGCTGGTCCGTCCGCGCCCGGTACCGCATGCGGCACACGTTGCGGACGACCGTGCGCAGCCAGGACCCCGCGGCGGCGGGATCGCGGAGTTCACCGAGCCGGCGCAGGGCGATCAGGCACGCCTCCTGCACGGCGTCCTCGGCGTCGGGTCCGTAACCGATCAGGCTGATGGCGAACGCGAGCAGGGACGGACGGTGGCGGATCAGCAGGCTGCCGAGGGCACTGACGTCGCCGGCCTGCGCGGCGTGCACCAGATCCGCGTCGGTGGTCGATGACGAGTGGGCATGGGACGTCCCCATGACCACACGTTACCGCCCGTTCCGGCCTCGGGGACGACCGCCGCCGCTAGTCGTCGGCGCCGGCGAATCCGACCCGGTAGGCGAACACGACCGCCTGGACCCGGTCGCGTAGCTCCAGTTTGGTCAGGATGCGCGAAACGTAGGATTTCACGGTCTCGAAGCCCAGCCCCATCTCCTCGGCGATCTCCCGGTTGGACAGGCCCCGAGCGAGCAGCCGCAGCACCTCGCGTTCCTGAGGAGCCAACACCTTCACCGCACCGTCGTCCGGCTTGGCGGCGGCCGGACGGACGCGGCCGGCGAATCGCCCGATGAGCCTGCGGGTCACGGCCGGCGCCAGCAGGGACTCGCCGTGGGCGACCGTGCGGACGCCGTTCACCAGTTCGGTCAGCGGGGAGTCCTTGAGCAGGAACCCGCTCGCCCCGGCGCGCAGCGCCTCGTAGACGTACTCGTCGGTGTTGAAGGCCGTCACCACGAGCACCTTCGGCGGCCGGGCGACGCCGGGCCGCGTGATCCGCCGGGTGACCTCGATTCCGTCCGGGCCGGGCAGGTGGATGTCCATGACGACGACGTCCGGGCGCAGCCGTGCGACGGCTTCGACCGCGGCCGTGCCATCGGCGGCTTCCCCGACGACCTCCATGTCCGGCTGCGCGTCGAAGACCGTGACGTAGCCCGTGCGGACGAGCTCGTGGTCCTCGCAGATCAGCAAGCGGATGGTCATGCGCCACCGGCGATCGGGATCACCGCGTGCAGCCTGAACCGGCCGTCCGGCTGTTCACCGGCAGCCAGCCCGCCGCCGAGCGCCACGACCCGTTGCCGCAGCCCGGCCAGGCCGCGCCCGCCGGCGAGCTCGCGGCGGACGCCTACGGAGATCGGCACCGGAGCGGCGGTGTTGGTCACCTCGACCTCGACCTGACGGTCCCGGTACGAGGTGCGCACCTCGGTCGGCTGCCCGGCCGCGTACTTGACGGCGTTGGTCAAGCCCTCCTGCACCACCCGGTACACGGCCAGGGACACCTCGACGGGGAGTGCGTACGCAGCACCGGTTTCGACGAGTTCGACGGGCTGGCCGGCCGTGCAGGTGCGCTCTACCAGGTCCCGCACCGTGCCCTGGACCGATCCGGGCGGCGCGGACTCACCCGTGGCCTCCAGCACGTCGAGCTGGTGCCGGAGCTCGGCCAGGGCCTGCCTGCCGGCCCCACCCATCGCCGCGAGCGCCTTGACGACCCGATCCGGCGACTCGACGAGCAACTGAGTGGCGTCGGCCTGCACGACGATGGCGGTGACGTGGTGGGTGACCACGTCGTGCAGCTCCCGCGCGATGCGCGCCCGCTCCGCGGCCGTCGCGGCGGCCGCGGCCGACCGCCGCCGCTCGGCCTCCGCCAACCGCCGGTGGCGCACGAACGTGCCCAGCACCCAGAACACCACGAAAATCAGGTAGAAGACCAGGAAGGCGGCCAACCGGTCAGGAGATCCGAACGCGGTCAGCGCGACGCAGAGCCCGACGTGCGCGGCTGTCGCGGCGGCGGCGACCGCGACCCGGCGCCGCTCCAGGTGCGCGCCGGCGGAGTACAGCGCGAGGTACACGGTCACTGTGCCGAAGTGCGGCGGGTACGCGAGCGTCTCGTGGACCGCGAAGGCCGCGGCGATGATCGCCAGGCTCGCGACGGGCCGGGTCCTGCGCACGGCGAGCGGCAGCGTCTGCGCCAGCACGAGGACAAGCGCAAGAAGGTCGGCCGGGCGCCGAGGCAGGTCACCGAACTCCGCGCCCATGGCGGCCAGCGCCGGCACGAACGCCAAGACGGTGAACACCACGGCGAGCCACCGGTCCCCCACCGCGGCATCGCAGGCCTGCCACCACGTCCGGAGCGTCCCCAGCCGCCGGCGGACCCACGTTGTCGGCATGGCGCCGAGCCTAGTACCCCCGTCCGAGCTACACACCGATGTCCCCGGGATGGGGAATCGGGCCGAGGCCGGTTTTTCCTACGCTTCCGGCACCCCGGTGGCGCCGGGAATCCACCAGTGAAGGGAACACCACCATGACCTCCCCCGCCGACGACACGACCGGCGCGACCGCGAGCCGCCCCGTGCCCTGGACGCGGAGATGGCGCCTTCCGTTGCTGCTGGTGGCCACGCTGATCATCATGGCGGTCGCGCAACAGCTGACCGTGGCCCTGAACGACTCCGGCGCCGTCGACCTCGTGGCCGGCGTGGCCCTCGCGGCCGTGACCCTGTTCTGCTACACGCGGTTGAGCAAGCTCGTCGAACGACGGCAGCAGGTGACCGAGCTCCCCCGCGACCGGGCGATATCCGGGCTGCTGGGGGGAAGCGCCATCGGCGCGGGTGCCTTTCTGGCCACGATGCTGGTCATCCTCGTGTTCGGCGGCTGGCACGTGACCGGCGGCGATTCCTGGAAATTCCTCGCGACACTCGGGATCATGGCCTGCGTTGCGGTCACCGAAGAAGTGGTGTTCCGCGGCGTGCTCTTCCGCATAGCCGAGGAGCGCTTCGGGACCTGGCCCGCCCTGGTGGTGTCGGCGGTGCTCTTCGGCGCGGTACACCTGGCAGGCACATCCGAAACCGGCACGGGCGCGATGCTGTGGGGCGCCACGGCGATCGTCCTGCAGGGCGGCATCTTGCTCACCGCCGCCTACATCGCCACCCGTGCCCTGTGGCTGCCGATCGGTATCCACTTCGCCTGGAACGTCGTCGAAGCCGGCTTCGGCACGGCGGTGTCGGGAAAGTCGAGCGAGTTCGGCGGTCTGGCCACCACCACGCTGTCCGGGTCACCGGTGCTGACCGGCGGCTCCTTCGGCCCGGAAGCCGGCGCGGCCGGTATCCTGTGCTGCCTCGTCACCTCCGCGTTCCTGCTGGCCTTCGCCCGCCGCACCGGGCGAATCCGGGGTCGTGGCGAACGTCCGGGGACCGGCGCCGCACAGGTTGGCTGACAGGCGCGGCACAGCGCTGCGTCGAGGGAACATCACATGTCTTGGTAACCGAGAGCGAGCAAGTCGTGTTGCACCCATCGAATCAGGCGAACAACTCACCACTTTCGCGACATTCATCATATGACTGTTAGAATCTCGGCAGTTCACTGCCCGAGGAGCACCATGGCGAAGTCCCTGACCGACGACGCGATCGACCGGATCCGGGAGTTCGTCCGGTCGGGGCGGTTCCCCGCGGGTTCCCGGCTGCCGCCCGAGCACGAACTGGCCACCGAACTGGGCATCTCCCGCAGCCCCACGCGGGAGGCCGTGAAGGCGCTGGAGCTGGCCCGGGTCCTCGAAGTCCGGCGTGGTGACGGCACCTACGTCACCAGCCTCGCGCCCAGCCTGCTGCTGGAGGGCCTGGGCACCGCGGTGTCGCTCATGGAAGGCAGCGTGCTCGAGCTGACCGAGGTGCGCCGCCTCCTGGAGCCCGCCGCGACCGGCGTCGCCGCCACCAGGATCACCGACGCCCAGCTCCGCACCGTCGCCGAGCTGCTCGACGCGATGCAGGAGGCGGTCGAGGACGTCGAGCGCCTGACGGTGCTCGACGCCGCCTTCCACCGCGCGGTGGTCACCGCGTCGGGCAACGAAACCCTGACCGCGCTGCTGGACGGCATCTCCTCGCGCACGCTGCGGGCGAGGATCTGGCGCGGCACCGTCGACCGGGGCGTCACACACGTGACCCTGGCGCAGCACAAGGCGATCTACGACGCACTGGCCGGCCGCGACCCCGCCGTGGCCACCGCGGCCGCCCTGATGCACGTGGACACGTCCGAGCGCTGGCTGCGCGACCACCTGTCCGAGCTGCGGACCCTGGGCGAGCAGTAGCGGCTCAGTTCTGCCGTTTGCCACTGGTGATCCGGGACATCACCAGCGCGACCAGGATGATCGTGCCGTTGAGCGCCCCGATCCACTGCGCGGGCACCCCGGCCAGGGTGAGCACGTTCTGGATCATGTACAGCAGCAGGATCCCGGTGAAGGCCCCGAAAAGCGTGCCGCGGCCGCCGTTCAGGCTGACCCCGCCGATCACCGCCGCGGCGAACACGGTGAAGATGTAACCGTTGCCCTGCCCCGCCGCCACGGACGCGAGCCGGCCCGAGAGCAGCAGGCCGCCGAGCGCGGCCAGCACGCTCGCCCCGATCAGGACGATCCACACGACCCGGTCGGTCCGGATGCCCGCCGCCTTCGCCGCGTCTTCGTTGCCGCCGATCGCGTAAAGGCTGCGGCCGAACCGGGTGTGGCCGAGGAGAACGACGCCGGCGGCGAACAGCAGCACGCAGATCCAGATGGATGCGGGGATCCCGGCCCACAGCGTGGTGCCGAGGTAGAGCATCGTGTCGGGCATGCCGAAGAACGTCTGACCGCCGGAGATCCCGGTCAGCAGGCCACGCAGCACGATCAGCATGCCGAGGGTGACCACGAACCCGCTCAGCCCGAACCGGACGATCAGCAGGGCGTTGAGCGCACCCACCAGCACCCCGACCGCGAGCACGACCGGCACCGCCGTCCACGCGGGCAGGAGGCCGAGCGAATGGCCGCCGTCGATCGTTAGCCAGGCCGCCACCCCGGGCGCCAGGCCGAACGTGGACTCCAGCGACAGGTCCATCTTGCCGACGACCAGGACCAGCGTCTGGGCCAGCACCAGCAAGGCGATCTCCGACATGGTCTGCAGGATGTTGATCACGTTGTCGTACTGGAGGAACACGGGGTTCACCAGCTGGCCGACCACGGCGATCGCGACGATCCCGGGTACCAGCGCGAAGTCGCGCACGCGAGCGAGGGCGATCCGCCGCGGCGGCCGGGCGGCAGCGGGTTCGGTCCGCGCCTCGGCCGCCACGGTGGCAGGGCTATCCGGCATCGAGGTCGACTCCTTCCATGGCGGCCACGACCTCGCGGTCCGGCCGGCCGGCGGGGATTTCGGTGGTGAGCCGGCCGCGCACCAGCACGAGCACGCGGTCGCAGAGGCGCAGGTCGTCCAGCTCGTCCGAGGCGATCACCACCGCGGTGCCCCCGGCGGCGGCTTCGGCCACCTTGCCGAGCAGGAACTCCTTGGACCGCACGTCCACCCCCGCGGTCGGGGTGATCAGCACGAGCACCCGCGGATCACCGGCCAGCGCCCGGGCCATGACGACCTTCTGCTGGTTACCACCGGAGAGCGCCGACACCGCGAGCTCCGGACCGGGCGTCTTCACCTCCAGCCGGTCGATCAGCGCCCCGGCCAGCCGGTCACGAAGGCCGGCCCGGACGAAGATGCCGGGACCGAGCCGGTCCATGACGGACAGGGTCGTGTTGTCCGCGACCGACATCTCGGGCACGAGTCCCTGGCGGTGGCGGTCTTCCGGGACGAAGCCGATCCCGGCGGCGAGTGCCGCCGGGACGTCGCCGGGGCGAGGACGGTGCTCCCCGACGAGGATGGTGCCCGAGCCGGCCGCCCGCAGCCCGGTCAGCGTTTCGGCGACCTCGGTCTTGCCGCTGCCGCCGGCCCCGGCCAGGCCGACGATCTCCCCCGGCGCGACGTCGAACGAGACGTCCTCGTACGTGGGGGCAAGGCTCAGCCGGCGCACCCGGAGCACCGGCGGCACCCCCGGCCGGGCCGAGGACGGGCGTTCTTCGGCCACGACGGCGTTCTCCCCCGTCATCGCCGCGACGAGGCCGGCCTTCGGCAGTTCGGCGACGGGCGCGGTCAGCACGTGCCGGGCGTCGCGGAAGACCGTGACCGTGTCACAGATCTCGTAGACCTCCTGCAGGTGGTGGCTGATGAACAGGAACGTCACGCCCTGGCGCTGCAGGTCGGCGATGTGCCCGAACAGCCGGGTGATGGCGCCGCCGTCCAGCTGCGCGGTCGGCTCGTCGAGGATGACGAACCGCGCGCCGAAGGACAGCGCTCGGGCGATCTCGACGAACTGCCGCTGCTCGACCCCGAGCTCGCCCGCGGGCCGGCGGACGTCGACGTCGACCGACCAGCGTTCGAGCAGCCGGGTGGCCGCCCGGCGCACCGCGGACCAGCGGACGAACCCGCGCACGGTCTCCTGCCGGTTCAGGAACAGGTTCTCCGCCACCGACAGATCGGGGATGATCGTCGAGCGCTGGTACACGCAGGCGACCAGTGACCGCCAAGCGTCCCGATCGGACAGTCCCGGCGCGGGCTCGCCGTTCACCTTCAGCGAGCCGGAATCCGGCGCGGTCAGGCCGGTGAGGACGGAGACGAGCGTCGACTTGCCGGCACCGTTCCGGCCGACGAGCGCGTGCGTCTGTCCCGGTAGGACGGTGAGGTCGGCGTGGTCCAGCGCGACGGTGGCGCCGTACCGCTTGACCACCTGCCGCGCTTCGACCACCGGCACTGTGTTCATCTCCGCCTCCTCTCCGAAGCCGGTCAGCTCTTGCTGTTGCCCCACAGGGACTTGTCGTCGACCTTGACGCTCGGGACCGGACCGAAGGTGGCACCGTCCGCGGTGACCAGGGGCGCGGCCAGCTGGTCCTCCATCAGGCCGTCACGGATGGCCACGATGGTGCTGTCGTGGTCGGTCTTGCCCGGCACCGGCTTCTTGCCCGCGATGGCGTCCTTGACGTACTGCAGCGCGTACTTGGCGAACAGGTCCGCGGGCTGGGAGACGGTGGCGTCCATCTCGCCGGCGCGGATCTTCGCGAGCTCCTCGGGGATCCCGTCGTTGGACACGATGAACACGTGCTTCGGGTCGGCCGCCGGCACGAGCAGACCGCGTTGCTTCAGCAGCTGCAACGTCCCCGCGAGAGCGAAGCTGGACTGCATGTAGACGCCCTTGACGTCCGGGTTCGCGGTCAGCCGGGTCTGGAGTTTCTGGGCCGCGGTGTTGGCGTCCCAGTTGGTGGCCTCCCCGAAGACCGTGATGCCGGGGAAGTTCTGCTTCATGCAGTCGTTGAAGGCCTCGGTGCGGTCCCGCCCGTTGATCGAGGCGAGATCGCCCTGCAGCATCACGACCTTCCCCTTGCCGCCGAGCTTCGTGCCGAGGAACCGGCACGCCTTTTCGCCGTAGGCACGGTTGTCCGCTCGCACCACCATGTAGACGTTGCCCTGGTCGGGGCGGGTGTCGACGGACACGACCGGGATCTTCTTCCCGGCCAGCTGCTGCAGCGTCGGGATGATCGCCGCGGTGTCCTGCGGTGCCATGACGACGCCCTTGACGCCCTGGCTGATCATCGTCTGCACGTTGGCGGTCAGGGTGGCGACGTCGTTCTGCGAGTTCGTGGTCTTAAGCTCGAAGCCGTCCTGGCCGGCGAACTGGGGCACGTACTTGATGTAGGCGTTCCAGAAGTCGGTGTCCGAGCGGGGGTAGTCGACGCCGACGACGGTGCTGCCGGCGGCGGTGGTGCCCCCGCCGCTGCAGCCGGCGAGCAGGCCGGCCGCGACGACGGCGGCCGAGCACAGGTAGCGGATCTTCATGACCTCTCCTCGTTGACAGGCTACGGAAGGATTCGCGGGCCGGTGGTCACGCGACCACCACCGCCTCGGCGCGCCAGGCCGGACCGTCGGGGTACCGGTAGCGCGAGATGGATTCGGTGTGCAGGCGGGCGCCGAGACCCGGCCGGTCCGGCGCCAGGTACCTCCCCCGCTCGACCCGTACCGGATCGACGAAGTGCTCGTGCAGGTGGTCCACGTATTCGATGACCCGATCGGCCCGGGTCCCGCTGACCGCGACGAAGTCGAACATCGCCAGGTGCTGCACCATCTCGCAGAGCCCGACCCCGCCGGCGTGCGGGCACACCGGCACGCCGAACTTCGCGGCCAGCAGGAGGATCGCGATGTTCTCGGTGACGCCGGCGACCCGGCTCGCGTCGAGCTGGAGGATGTCGATCGCCTCCGCCTGCAGCAGCTGCTTGAACATCACCGCGTTGTGCGTGTGCTCCCCGGTGGCCACCTTGATCGGCGCCACCGCCCGGCGGATCGCGGCGTGGCCGAGCACGTCGTCGGGCGAGGTCGGCTCCTCGATCCAGTACGGGTCGAACTCCGCCAGCGGCCGCATCCACGCGATGGCCTGCTCGACCCCCCACACCTGGTTGGCGTCGACGGCGATCCGCACGTCCGGGCCGACGACCTCGCGCGCCAGCCGCAGCCGCCGGACGTCCTCGTCGAGATCGGCCCCGACCTTGAGCTTGATCTGCGTGAACCCGTCCGCGACCGCCGCCGACGCGAGCGTCGCCAGCTTCTCCGGCGAGTAACCGAGCCAGCCGGGAGTGGTGGTGTAGGCCGGATAGCCGGACGCGAGCAGCTCCGCCTGGCGAGCCGCCCGGCCCGGTTCGGCGCGACGGAGGATGTCCAGCGCTTCGTCGCGGGTAAGCGCTTCCTTCAGGTACCGGAAGTCGATCAGGTCGACCAGCTCCGCCGGCGGCAACTCGGCGAGCAGCCGCCAGACCGGCTTGCCCACCCGGCGGGCCCGCAGGTCCCACACGGCGTTGACGATCGCGGCCGCCGCCATGTGGATCGCCCCCTTGTCGGGGCCCAGCCACCGGAGCTGGCTGTCCCCGGTCAGGCGGCGCGAGAAGCCCCCGAGGTCGGCGAGGACTTCGTCCACCGGCATGCCCGCGACCAGGGGTACCAGGGCCCGGACGGCGGCGACCTGCACGTCGTTCCCGCGCCCGACGGTGAACGCGAGGCCGTACCCCTCCTCCCCCGCGCTCGTGCGGATGGTGACGTACGCGGCGGAGTAGTCGGGTTCCGGGTTCATCGCGTCCGAACCGTCCAGGTCCAGCGACGTCGGAAAGCGGACGTCGAGCGCCTCGATCGCGCTGATCACTTCGGGCAAGTCCGCCACCTTTCACCAACCGACCGGGAGACAACATACGTATGGCTACGCTTTTGCCGCCCGAAAGTCCAGAAGCACGGTCGAATCCGCGAGAACCTGGTCGAGACATCATACGTCTGCTACCGTCTTTGATGCCGCACCACGAAAGACCCGTCGTACGAAGCACTGCCGCTGCGATGAATGCGGGGTCACGATGAGAGCTGGAACCGGCACCACTTCCCGGAGGACCGCGCTCAAGTACCTGGGCGCGGGCGGTGCGACGATCACCGCGAGCACGCTGCTCGCGGCGTGCACCGGCGTCCAGGAAGCCCAGAACGGCGGCCACGCCGGCCCCTTCCCGGGCACGCCGGGCTGGCGGTTCGTGTTCGTCAACCACGTCACCACGAACTCCTTCTTCGTGCCGACGCGGACCGGGCTCGCCGACGCCGCGGCCCTGCTCGGGGTCCCCGAGCCACAGTGGACCGGCTCGGAGAACGGCAACGTCGCCCAGATGGCGAGCGCCATGGAGACCGCGATCACCGGCAAGGCCGACGGGATCGCCGTCGCGCTGACCGACGACAACGCCTTCGTCGACCTGACCAAACGGGCGCTGGGCCAGGGCATCCCGGTGATCGCCTACAACGCCAACGCCGCCGGCAACTACCCGCTCACCTACGTCGGCCAGGACCTGTACCTGTCGGGCTTCCGGATGGGACAGCGCATCGCGCGGAAGGTCACCTCCGGCGACATCCTGGTCGGCATCTCCCAGCCGGGCGGCAACAACGTCCAGCCCCGGCTCGACGGCATCACCGACGCGCTCAAGCAGGCCGCGCCGGGCGTGCGCGTCCGGTCGGTGAACACCGGGGCCGAGCAGGCCGGCGAACTCAACGCGATGACCGCCGCGTACACCGGGAACACCGCGGTGAAGGGGATCTACGCGGTCGACGCCGGCAGCACCGCCGCGTGCGCGAAGCTCATCGCCGACCGCGGCCAGGCCGGCAAGCTCGACGGCGGCGGGTTCGACCTGCTCGACGACACCGTCACCGGCGTGAAAGGCGGGGCGCTCGACTTCACCATCGACCAGTCCCCGTACCTGCAGGGGTTCCTGTCGGTCCTCTACCTCTACCTGTTCCGGCTGTCCGGCACGCTGGTCGCGCCGCCGGTCACCGATACCGGCCTCACGTTCGTCACCAAGGAGAACGTCGGCCCGTACGCGTCGGCCCGCAGCCGGTTCGAAGGCGGCGACAACAAGGACGTAATCGCGATGCCGGGCTCGATCCCGTTGCCGCCGGCGTCGGTGCTGAGCCGGTAGCGGGGCGACGTCGTGAGATCGCTGCTGCTCGGCGTGATGCGGATCAAGGAACTGAGCATCCTGCTGGTCACGATCGCCGCCGGAAGCTACTTCACGGCGACGACCGGCGCGTTCAACTCGCCGGACAACTACCAGACGATCGCCCAGTACGTCGCGCCGTGGTCGATCATCGCGGCGGGGCAGGTGATGCTGCTGATCTGCGGGGAAATCGACCTGTCCGCCGGCTTCGTGTTCACCCTCTCCCCGTTCCTGCTGATGCAGCTCTTCGTCAACGGCTGGCCGCTGTGGCTCGCGCTGCTCGGGGCGATCGTGCTGAGCGCGGTGATCGGCGTCGTGAACGGGCTGATCCGGACCGTGCTGACGATTCCGTCGTTCATCACCACCCTCGGCATGGCTTTCCTGTTGCAGGGGCTGGTTCTCATCATCTCCAACGCCCGCCCGGTCGGTGCGCCGAAGGACAGCGGCGTGCTCGACGTGTTCGGCGGCGCACGCTGGAGCGAGTTCCTGTGGGCCGTCGGCGTGGTCCTCGTGATGCAGGTGGTGCTCTCGGCGACCCGGTTCGGCATCCACACCCAGGCCACCGGCGGGAACCCGGTCGGGGCCGCCGAATCCGGCATCGCGGTCAACCGGGTGAAGGTGGTCAACTTCGCGGTCACCAGCACCCTGGCCGGGCTCGCCGGCATCCTGCAGGGCACCCGGGTCGGCTCGTACGACCCGACGAACGGCGGGTTCACCACGATGTTCTTCGCGGTGGCGGCGGCCGTGATCGGCGGCACCGCGCTGCTCGGCGGCTCCGGCACGGTGGTCGGCGCGTTCCTCGGCGCCCTGCTGCTCGGCATCGTGTTCGACGGGTTCAACCTGACCGGAGTCAGCGCGAACGCGTTCAACCTGGTGCTCGGCGCCGCCATCCTGGGCGCGATGGTGCTGAACGTGACGCTGATCGTCGCCCGCAACCGCGTCGGCTCCCGGGAGCCGACATGACCGGCGACGTCATCCGGGTCGAAGGCGTCAGCAAGAGTTTCGGCCCGGTCGACGCGCTCACCGACGTCACCCTGCGGGTGCGGCGCGGCGAGATCCTCGGGCTCATCGGGGACAACGGCGCCGGCAAGTCGACGCTGATCAAGATCCTCACCGGCTACCACCAGCCGGACGGCGGGAAGATCCTGTTCGAAGGCGAGCCGATCACGCTGAGATCCGTGGTGCACGCGAGGTCGCTGGGCATCGAGACGGTCTTCCAGGACCTGGCGATGGTCAACGACCTGCCCGTCTACCTGAACCTGCACCTGAACCGCGAACTGACCCATCGTCCGCTGCCGTTCCTGCGCCGCCGCGAGATGAAGCGCCGCGCCCGGGAGACGCTGGATTCGATCGGCATCACCATCCCGTCGGTGACCGCCGAGGTGGGCATGCTGTCCGGTGGGCAGCGGCAGGCGATCGCGGTGGCCCGGTCGGTGTACTCGAACGCGAAGCTGCTGCTGCTCGACGAGCCACTCGCCGCGATGGGCGCCAAGGAGAGCGCGGTGATCCTGCGCCTGCTGCGGGAGCTGAAGCAGCGCGGGGACATCGCGATCATCCTCATCGCCCACAACTACGGGCAGGTGATGGACGTCTGCGACCGGGTGAACCTGTTGCAGCACGGGGAAATCACCTTCGACCGGCGGTCCGCGGACACCTCGGTGGCCGAGCTCCTCGAGCTCGTGAACGCGGAGTACCGCCTCGACGGCGAGTCCTAGTTCCCGGTCACGGCAACGGGTAGCGGACGCCGGTGAGCTGTTCGCACCGCTCCCACAGCGTCGCGCCCGCCACCTCGTCGCGGGCGGCGGCGGACACCTCGATCCGTTCCGGCCGGCCCTTGACGCCGTGCACCCCGCCGGGACCGTACAAGTCCCCACCCCGTACCCCCGGATCGACCGCGGCCCGCAGCGTGGGCAGCGCACCCTCGGCCGCGGTGTTGACGAGCGGAGCAAGCAGCCACCGCAAGGGTGGCGCGGACACCACCCGCATGAGACCGCCGCTGTTGCGGCCGAATTCGGTGGCCGCGGCACCGGGGTGCGCGGCCACCGCGATCGCGGGTGCGCCCGCGGCCGCCAGCCGTCGCTGGAGTTCGGCCGTGAACACGAGGTTGGCCAGTTTCGTCTGCGTGTAGGCGCGCCAGCGGGTGTACCGCCGGTTCGCGAAGGCCAGGTCGTCGAGCTGCAGCCGCCCCATCTCGTGGCCACCGCTGGTCACCGTGACGATCCGCCCGGCCGGCGCGGCCAGCACGTGCCGCACCAGCAGACCGGTGAAGGCGAACGGCCCCAGCTGGTTGGTGACGAACGTCCGGTCCACCCCGTCGACCAGAGCCAGTGACCCGAACGCGGCACCGGCGTTGTTGACCAGGACGTCGATCCGGTCGCACTCGCCACCGATCACCGCCGCCGCGTCCCGGACGGACGCGGCGTCCGTGAGGTCCAGCCGGACCGGGTGCAGGTCGGCATCCGGTACGGCCGCACGGATCGCGTCGCACGCCAGGGCGGCCTTGCCGGGGTTCCGGCACGCCAGGACCACGCGCGCACCCTTCTCGGCGAGCATCCGCGCGGTCTCGAAGCCGATGCCGGAATTCGCGCCGGTCACCACCGCCGTGTGCCCTCGCAGGCCGGGCACGTCGGCGGCCGTCCATCCCGAAGTCGACCTGGTCACGTTCTCTCCTCGACGCGCGGTGCCGCACCGGCCGTGTTCCGGCCGGCACGAAGGGAATGACACGGAAGACTAGCGAGCGGACACGGGCGGCCGAGTCCCCCTGCCGGGGACATCGACGGTGGCTCGCGCGGGGGACGCGGGATCCGTGTCCCCCGTTCACCGCGCTGACGTTCGAGGCATTCGGCGCAGGTCGGCCAGGTGGCCGGCACCGCACGGCCGGGGGCAACACCAGGTCTCATGCCGGCGTTGGGCCGGGGCGCCGGCGCTCAGCGTCCTGAAAGTGGCTTTCCCGGCTTCAGGCCGCCGACCATCAAGGTGATGCCCAGGCGCAGGCGGGCCCTCAGGCGGTCCGGGTCCACCGGGCTTTCCTCGATGCCGTGGTTGAGGGCCAGCGCCAGCTCCGCGATCTCCACCGGGTCGGGGCCGTCGACCGCGATCTCGCCGGTGTCGGCCGCCGAAGTCACCGTGTCGGTGAGCAAGGTCAAGATCGACGTCTTGAACCCTTCCACCAGCGTCCCGGACAGCCGCGCGCTCTCGTCCAGCAGTTCCGCGGCGTGCGGGCTGTCCTGCACCACCCGCAGGGTCAGCGACAGCTTCGCGGCCAGCACGTTGTACAGCCGATCGGCCAGCGGCCCATCGGCGGACGCGGCGGTGCGCGCCGCGGTCAGGGCCTGCTCGAAGAGCCTGGACGCCAGCCGCAGGAACACGTCGTCCTTGTTCTTGACGTACTGGTAGACGGCCGGACGTGACATGCCCGCGGCCGCGGCGATGTCGTCCATCGTGGTCCGGCGCATCCCGTGCCGGACGAAACACGCGTACGCCGCGTCCAGGATCCGGTCAATCGGTGCGGCTGCCATGCTCAGGAATATCGCATACGACGCCGGACGCTCGTTCGAGCACCTCCAGCACGGTGTCCCGCAGCAGCGCGACCTTGTACCCTGTCTGCGGCAACGGACGGCACCGGGCGGTGGCCTGATCGGCCGCCGCGAGCAGGGTGTCCACGCCGGTGAACGCGGCCTCGACCTCGGTCAGCCGCAACGGCGTGTGCGCCACCCCGCCGACCGCGACCGCCACCGCGGTGATCGCTCCGGACGCCTCGTCGGCCACGACCCGCGCCACCGCTTCGACCAGCGGCCATTCCGCTTCGGCGCGGCCGATCGCCCGGTGGTACGCGGCCCGCTCGCCGGCCACCGGGACGGGCAGTTCGACGGCGAGCAGCACCTCGGCCGGGCCGAGCAGGTGATCACGCGTGGGGTCGGAGCCGTCACCGTAGAGCTCGGCGACCGGGAGCAGGCCGCGCCCGTGCACCTCGACCAGCGCGTCGTAGGCGAGCAACGCCATCCCGATCGACGACGGATGCGGTGCGACACAAGGCCCTTGGTCGATCACCACCGAGTACAGGTGCCGGCCGTCGCGGGCCGGGCACCCTTCGCCGCCGGTCTGCGTGCAGCTGAACCGGGGGTTGCGGTAGTACCAGCACCTGTTGCGCTGCAACAGGTTCCCGCCGATCGTCGCGGCCGCCCTGATCTGCGGGGTGGCGAGACCACCCGCGGTCATGGTGAGCGCGGGGTAGGCCGCGCGCAGCTTCGGGTCCGCGGCGATCTCGGCCACCGTGGTCATCGCGGCGATCCGCGCGGACCCGTCCGGCCGCCACTCGATACCCCGGATGCCCGGCACCGCACCGAGATCGACGAACGGGCCGGTCGCGCGGCCGATCAGGCTGCGCGCGACCACGTCCGTCCCGCCGGCCCGCAACTCGCCGCCGCGCGACACCGCGGTGACCACATCGGACAGTGTCATGACCGGATCCCTTCCAGCAGGACGTCGGGGCGGATCGGCAGGTCCTGTGGGCTCCACCCGGTCGCGTTGCGCACCGCGTTGCCGACCGAGGCCGCGACGCCCAGCGTGGCCAGCTCACCGATGCCGACCCCGCCGCCGGTGACGTGGTCCCAGCCGTCGTGGTGGAAGTGCACTTCGATCTCCGGGGTGTCCCCGATACCGGGGATGCGGTAGTCCTCGAGGTTGTCGGTGAGCACGATGCCGGTCGCGGGATCGACGTGGCGCTGTTCGTACAGCGCGAACCCGACGCCCTGGATGATCGAGCCCTCGCATTGGCTGCGGGCCAGCCGGTCGTCGTAGATGTGACCCGCGGCGATCCCGCCCCACACCCTGGTCGCGCGGATCTTGCCGAGCCGGGTGTCCACTTCGACCTCGGTGACGTGCACCGCGCCGCTGAACCCGCGGCCGACCGACAGGTTGTCCATCGCGAACGGCGTGACGTAGCCGCGCCGATCGCGTTTGCGCTTGCCGACGACGCGCGTGCCGTCCGCGCTGCCGAGCCGATCCGCCACGGAACCGGCCGCGACACCCAGGGCCTGGCGCAGCAGGCGCGCCGCGTCCCGGGTGGCGGGCGCGACCGACGGCGTGGTGCGGCTGCCGCCGGAGGTCGGGCCGTGCCGCGGGCCGCTGCGGCCGATCTCGACGCGGACCCGGTCGTCGGGTAGTCCCAGGTCCTGGCGCAGGATGCCGTGGATCACCGAGCGGATGCCGGTTCCCATGTCCTGCACGGTGGTCCGGGCGAGCACGACCCCGCCGTCGACGACCAGTTCGACCTCGGTGTTGCCGTCGACGAAGTACATCCAGTTGGCCGCGGCGACGCCGATCCCGCGGCGGAACCGGCCGGTCTGTGCGCCCGCGGCGGGCCGCTGCGTCCACGCGGGCAGCGCCGCCGCCCAGTCGTAGAGCGCGTGCCGCTTCTTGTTGCCGTCCCAGCGACGCCGCAACGCGATCGGGTCCTCCCCCAGCCGCACCGCCATCTCGTCGATCGAGCGCTCCAGCGCCCACGCCATCGGCGGGCCACCGGGGCCGCGGAACGGCGCGCCCGGCGACTGGTTGGTCAGCACGTCGAAGTCGCGCAGCCGGCGCGGCCCGGTGCCGTAGACGAGCCGGCCGAGGCCCGCGACCATCGAGCCGATCGCCACCCCGCCGTCGCCGTGCACGTCCATGGTGAGCGCCGCCATGTCGCCGTTCTCGTCGGCGAGCAGGCTCACCTCGGTGCGGGTGCCGGGCCGGTAGCCGGTCACGGTCAGCTCTTCGGACCGGTCGAGCACGACCCGCACCGGCGCGTCCGCCTGCTTCGCGAGTTCGCCCGCGACGATCGCCTCGGCGGTGAGGGCGGTCTTGGCGCCGAAGCCGCCGCCGACGTGCTCGGCCACGACGTGCACCTGCTCCGGTCGCAGGCCCCAGTGCTCGGCGGCCGACTCCGCGACCGCGCCGACCGCCTGGGTCGAGACGTACAGGTCCAGGCTCCCGTCGGGCTGCCAATGCGCGACACAGCTGTGCGGTTCAAGGGCGGTGTGGACCTGAACCGGCGTGCTGAACGTCGCCGTGACGAGCCTGGAATCGTTGCGCTGCTTGGCCTCCTCGACGCGTCTGGCCGCGGTGCGGCCGCGCCAGCCCAGCGAGGACGGACCGCGGACGTTGCCGTTCCACGACGTCGGCAAGCTCGGCGCGCCTTCACCCGAGCTGGGCGCGGCCTTGCGTTCGGCCTTCGTCGAGTAGACCAGCGGCGCGCCGGGCCGTTGCGCCGCCTCGGCGTCGAGCACCGGTGGCAGCTCCTCGTACTCCACGAGCACCTGGCTCGCGGCGGCGCTCGCCTCGGCCCGGGTCCTGCCCGCGACGGCGGCGATCGGCTGGCCGATGTAGCGCACGATCCGGTCCGCGGGAAGGAGATCGACGAACGCCGTGTCGCCGGCTGCCTTGACGGATCGGATCAGCGCGTGCGGGCTCGAGGATCGCACGATCACGCCCTCGAGCCGGCCGGGCAGCCGGACATCGGTGGTGTAGCGGGCCCGGCCGGTGATCTTCTCCATCGCCTCGACCCTGGCCGGCCGCACGTCTTCGGTGTCGTGCGCCCCGGTGCACGCGGCGGCGATCGCGGTGTGGATGCTCGCGTAGGCGCCGCATCGGCAGAGGTGCCCGGACAGCGCGCGGGCGATTTCGGCGCGCGAAGGCGCGACGTCGCCGTGCTCGGCGCGCCAGCGGTCCACGAACGCGGCACCTTCGACGACGAAGCCGGGAGTGCAGTAGCCGCACTGCAAGGCGTCGTGGGCGGCGAACGCACGCTGGACCGGGTGGGAGCCGGACAGCCCTTCGACGGTGGTCACCTCGCGACCGCACAACGCGGCGGCGGGCAGGAGGCAGCTGACCATCGGCGTGCCGTCGACCTGGACCGTGCACGCGCCGCAGACGCCGGCCCCGCACACCAGCTTCGTCCCGGTCAACCCCACACCGTCCCGCAACACCGTGACCGCGGGCGCGTCGGGATCGGCGTCCACCACGTAGCCGGTGCCGTTGACCTTGACGTCCATGCCGACTCCGTCCTCAGCGCGAATCCTGACAGACTGACATCTCAGCGTCACTTTGTCAGAATGTCAAGGCAGTCGAGCCGCGGCGTTCGGTGACCCATCGCCCCGCCGATCAGCCGAGGACACGTGGTCCGCGCACGAGCCAGTGGTTCTCGCCACGGTTAACGTCGAACGCGCCGATCACGCCGCGCAGGTGAGCCTGCGCCCGGCCAGGGATTTCCGGCGCCCACGAATGAGCACCTGAACAGCGAAAACCGGCTCGTCGGTCGCGACGTTGTTCCGCGACCCGCAGGCGCGTGCGATCGGCAGGAATTCGCCGAACAGGTTGACGGCGAACTCGGCTGCTGCTCCGAACAGACCAGAGCTGAAACCGCTTCCAGTTCCCGAGCGGCCTGCCGAGCGTGGCGCAGGATCCGCGCTGGTGCGAGCGGGATCAAATCCAGGCAAACATCGACCGATTCCCCCAGATCCGGACGCACGTCACCGAGAGCATTGGCCAGTGACCGCAGCGGATCGTCAGGCCGCACAGGCAAAGCCGCCGGCGGTAGGTGCGCAGGGCGGGCCGGCACGAACTCCGCGCGTGCAACTTGCAGATTCGTGTTACCGCCTGGCGCCTTTTCCGGCTTCACGGTGGCTTCTCCTCCCGCAGATCCGATTCATCTCAGACACGCGGGCAGAGACTCATTTGATGCGAGCTGCAGGCAGGCGGGAGATATTTCCCCGACGAGACCACTGTGTATACACTCCGAAGAGGAGCACGACATTCGAGCGCCTTACATACTGGTATATACCGCATCAAGGAGCAGGAATGGCCCAGAAGGTCCTCGTCGAGATGCTCGACGACATCGACGGTACCCCCGCCGCGCACACCATCCCGTTTTCCCTCGACGGCGTCACCTACGAAATCGACCTCTCCGACGACAACGCGGCATCCCTGCGCGACGACCTCGCCCGCTACATCAGCGCCGGTCGTCGCACCGGCGGACGCAAGGTCCGCGTCGCGACCGGACAGTCGACCACCACCGCGTCCGACCGCGAACGCAACCAGCAGATCCGCGCGTGGGCCAACGCCAACGGCTACGAGGTTTCCGAACGAGGACGTCTCTCCTCCGAGGTGATCGCCGCCTACGACGCCGCCCAGGTACAAGAAGCCGAGCCGGTCAAGGCGGCCCGCAAGCGTGCCCCGCGCAAGAAGGTCGCCGCCGCCCGGAAGTGACGGCGGTGACGGGATTTCACTGGGGAGAGATCACCGCGACCCGCCCGTCGGCGGCGAGACGAATCACCCTCGTCGCCGACGGAGGACGTTTCACCCGTAACGCGCCGCAGCAGCGGCGCTTCGCGAATGTGACACCACTACGACCTCACGTACGTCGAGGGCTACGCGACAGCGGCATCGGCTGCGCTAATTCCGCACGCCTGGTGCGCACGACCGGACGGCACCGTCGAGGATCCCCTGTTCGAGCAACACCTCATCGGCTGGCACCACTGCGCGACGGAATCCCCCCGAGCGCGATGGCGAATGTCGCCGAAGCGGCGGGCCCAGCATGTCGTGCCGTGTCCGTGATCCCACGGTAATCGAGACCGGACGGGCGGCACCATCACGCGGGCACCCGGGTCGGTGCGGTAGCCGGCACCACCACGAAGTCGGAACCACGGGCTACTGATCTCGGCCGGTTCCGGCGGCAAGGTTTCACCGCAGGGCCGCCGACGCCGGCGGCAGCACCACAACTTCGGTGGAGGAATCCCGTGACCGTTCGAACGATGCCCCGGCCGCCACTCTGGGTGAGGTCGCCGGGTGTCCGGGCGCGCCCCCGCAACCGCTGGGCGCCCGGGGTGCTCGGCGCGGTCGCCGCGGTCATGGTGCCATGGGTGTTCGTGCTGGGCCGGTCCCTGCCCGAGACCACCCAGGTGCGGCACTGGCCGGCCGTGTGGATCGGACTCGACCTGGCGGTGGCGCTCGGCTGCGCGACCACCGCGCGCTTGGCCCACCACGGCGACGACCGCGCCCGCCTGTCGGCATCGGCCGTCGCGGCGCTCATGGTGATGGACGCCTGGTTCGACGTCCTGAGCGCCCAGGCCGGCGCCGAATTCACCCAGGCACTCGTCTGCACGGTCCCGGAACTGGCCTTGGCCGGCCTGTGCACGTGGCTCGCCCTGCACGACACCGAAAGGCCGTCCTGACGACGAGGGCATCAGCGGCGGCGAACCGGCCGATCGGCCGCGTCCGGGCGATGGTTGCGGCGGTACCGACGCCCGGCTGTCTAGCTAGGTTCACCATGAGATCGGGTACAGGCTTCATGGCACCGTCCTCCTGCGGTGCCCTAGCGTCGTGCCATGACGATTCCAGCCGGACTGAGACGCACGGTCCTCCGGGCGCGGCGGGACACCGGCTTTCTGGCCGCCGGTGTGCTGCCGCACCTGGCGCTGGTGCCCGTGTGGGGAGGCTGGGCGGCGACGACCGTCGCCAGGACGGGGAACTGGCTTCTTGCGGTTTCCGTGTCGGCCGCCCTGGTCCTGCTCGGCACCCCGGTGCTGACGGCCGTCCAGCGGGTTCGCTACCGGGTGCTCATCGGTGTGGACGTCCCCCGGCTCACCCCCACCACGCCGGAACGACGGACGTGGGCCTCGACCGCCCGGTGGCTCGCGGCGACGCGGCCTTGGCGCAAGATCGGCTACCACCTCCTGCTGGGCCCGCTGCTCGCGCTGCTGGAGCTCCTGGTGCTCGCGGTGGCGGCAGCGTGCCTGGCAGCCGTCAGCGCCTACGCCTGGTCATGGGCACTGCCCACCGGAATCCGCCAGGACTGGTTCGGCTACCTGACCCAGCTGCCGGCTTACACAGCGGCTGGACTCCTCCTCCTGTGCGCCCTGCCCTGGACCGCGCGAGCGGTAGCCCGGGCCGAGGCGCGGCTGGCGTCGGGCCTGCTCGGGCCCAGCCGGGCGCAGCGGCTCCAGGAGCGGGTCGATCAGCTGGCCGTGAGCCGGACCGACCTGATCGAGGCCGTCGACGCCGAGCGCCGCCGGATCGAGCGCGACCTGCACGACGGCACCCAGCAGCGGTTGGTGTCCCTCGCGGTCAACCTGGGCCTGGCCATGGCCACCCGCCCGGACCTGCCGGGTGATGCCCGCGAGGTGATCGCGAGAGCGCACCTGGAGGCCAAGGAGGCGATCACCGAGCTCAATGACCTGGTGCGGGGGCTGCACCCGGCCGTGCTCGAAGACCGGGGACTGGACGCGGCGTTGTCCGGGCTGGCTGCCCGCACGCCCCTGCCGGTGCGGCTGCGGGTCACCCTGGAGGAGCGGGTGGCGCCCACCGTGGAGTCAGTCGCGTACTTCGTGATCTCCGAGGCGCTGACCAACGCCACGAAGCACGCCAACGCGCTGCGTGCGGAGGTGGTGGTCCGGCAGGTCGGCGAGGTGCTGCGAGTGCGCGTCACCGACGACGGGCTGGGCGGTGCCGACGCCGCCTGCGGCACGGGGCTGACCGGGCTGGCCAAGCGGGTCGGCTCCCTCGACGGGGCCTTCCACGTCAGCAGCCCCGTCGGCGGGCCCACCACCATCACCGCGGAGCTGCCGTGCGCGCGGTGATCGCCGAGGATTCGGTGTTGTTGCGGGTCGGCCTGATCAAGGTGCTGGAGATGGGCGGGTTCCAGGTCGTCGCGGAAGCCGGCGACGCGGAGGGGCTGGTGGCGGCGGTGGCGGAGCACCGGCCCGAACTCGCCTTGATCGACGTCCGGATGCCGCCCGGCTTCACCGACGAGGGGGTGCGGGCGGCGATGGAGATCCGCCGGCGCTGGCCGGGGACGCCGGTGGTGCTGCTGTCGCAGTACGTGGAGGAGCGGTACGCGGCCGACCTGCTGTCCGCGAACACCAGCGGGGTGGGCTACCTGCTCAAGCAGCGGGTGGCCGATGTCGCCGACTTCGTGGCGGCGGTCCGGCGCGTGGCGGACGGGGGCACGGCCCTGGACCCGCAGGTCGTCGCCCAGTTGCTGCTGCGGCGCGACAGCGACCCGTTCGCGCGGCTGACCCCCCGCGAACGGGAGGTGCTCGGCCTGATGGCCGAGGGGCGCTCCAACGCCGGCATCGCGCAGGCGCTGGTGGTCGGCGAGAGCGCGGTGGCGAAGCACATCAACAACATCTTCGCCAAGCTTGACCTGCCCGTGGCCGACGCGGACCACCGCCGCGTCCTGGCCGTGCTGCGGTTCCTCGGAGCGTCCCGGGCCTGACGGGCCACCAAGGCGCTGGACTTGCCCTGGAGCGCACTCCAGGGTTTAGCGTTGGGACCATGAGTATTCGGCTTGGCTACCAGATTCCCAACTTCAGCTACGGGACGCCGGTCAAGGACCTGTTCCCCACGGTGATCCGCCAGGTGCGGGAAGCGGAAGATGCCGGCTTCGACGCCGCGTTCGTGATGGATCACTTCTACCAGTTGCCCGGCATCGGCGAGCCGGACGAACCGATGCTGGAGGCGTACTCCGCGCTGAGCGCACTGGCCACCGCCACCTCGCGGATTCAACTGTCCGCGCTGGTCACCGGAAACACCTACCGCAACCCGCCGATGCTGGCCAAGACCGTCACCACGCTGGACGTGGTTAGCGGCGGACGCGCGGTACTGGGCATCGGCGCGGGCTGGTTCGAGCTGGAACACCGGCAGTTCGGCTGGGAGTTCGGCACCTTCACCGACCGGTTCGAACGTCTCGACGAGGCGCTGCAGATCATCGAACCGATGCTGCGCGGTCAGCGCCCCACCTTCGACGGCAAGTGGTATCACACCGAAAACGCAATGAACGAGCCCAGGATTCGCGACGACCTGCCGATCATGCTCGGCGGCAGCGGCGAGAAGAAGACCTTCGCGCTGGCGGCCCGGTTCGCCCAGCACCTCAACATCATCTGCGACCCGGCAGACCTGCCCCGCAAGCTCGAAGCGCTCGACCAGCGATGCGCCGAAGCGGGCCGGGACCGATCCACGTTGGAAACGAGCTTCCTGGGCTTCGTGATGATCGACGAAAACGGCGACCGGGCCAGGGAACAGCAGCGCGCCTTCCTGCGCAGGCGGGGAATCGACCTCGACACGCTCGGCGACAAAGAACGTGCCGCGGTCACGGCTCGACAGTTCGTCGGCGATCCCGACCAGGTCGCCGCAGACCTGAAAACCAGGGTCCTCGATCCCGGCGTCGACGGCCTGATCATCAACCTGGTCACCAACGGACACCAGCCCGGCGTGGTCGACCTGGCCGGGCGCACCCTGCGCAAGCTGGTCGACTGAGCCCGAAGCACTGACGATCCGATGCCCGGACTTCGGTGGACACCGGCCGGGTGGTGTCTCGGGCCAGTTCTCGCCGCCCGCTGTCACAAAGCCGCGATCGAGGGCCGCTGTACCTGCCACTGCCAGGCGACGTGGCGTCGGCGTTGTTCCAGGTCATCATCAGCGTTACCCGAAGTCGTCGAAGATCTTGACGACAAACGTCGGGATCGCTGACTGGGCAACAGCGTTCGGTGACGCTGGACCGGTTGCCGCATCGGGCGACGATGGCCGGGATCGACGGCCCGTCCCAATGCTCGCGGGAGTGCAACCGCACCGCGGCGGCCCGTCGCGACGTCGAACGAGCCGACCACCCGGCAGGCCATTCCATCCGCCACCTGCGACGGCCGTTCCGGCACCGCCGCCCGCCCGCAGACGCCGGCCACCGCACCTCGACGGAGTGATCCCGCTCCGCCGCTGACACCGCCGTTCCGGCCCGGACAGCAAGGTGGCGGGACGGTGCCGTTGGCAGATCGGAAGGTGTTCGCGGCGGTGGTGTACGTGCTGACAGCGGTGGCGATGCCCCCGAGGTGGGTGCGGGCGGCGCCGGCGTTGTCCACCACGATGTCGACGCCGCCGAGCGCTGCCGCGGCAACGCCTGGACGCCGGCGAGGGTGCTGGCCACCGCGGCCCTGCGCACCGCCTTCGCCTCAACCATCTGACCGACCTCACCTACCCGGGGGCCCGTCCCGGTCGTGCGGGACTACGCCGGGTTCTCCGCGACGGCGAGGTAGTCCGTGTAGATCTGCGGCGAGCCCGAGAACGAGGCCAGCTGCTTCCACTCCTCGTACATCTGCTTGGTGTCACGGTGGGCGGACGCGAACTCCGCGGCCTCGCCGGTGGCGATGTCGGGCTCGGGGTAGAAGACGTCCAGCGCGTCCAGGCTCGCGATCTCCATCATCATCACGTACTGGTCGAGGCGGTTGCCCCGCTCGCCCTTGAGCACGTGGAACCGCCAGTCCGGGTAGTCGTCGATCCGGTGGTGGTTCTCGGCGATGAAGCGGTCGAACACCTCCTCGGTCACACCGGCGCGCAACGCCAGGTTGTGGATCCCCACGACCCGGGCGACGGGTTCCTCCCCCGGGCGGTCGCGGTAGCGGGGGCCGGGCGTGACCGTGCTCCGCGGATTGTCGGCCAGCAGCCGGTAGTCGGTGAACAACGTCGGCAGCTCACCGAACGTGCCCAGCCGCCGCCACCGCGCCAGCACCGCCTCCGCCTCCGGGTGCCGCGCCCAGAACAGCCGGGCCGGCTCGGTCCGCTCACCCCGGGCCGTGACGTACCGGTCGCGCTGCTCGGCGCTCTCGATCTCGTACAACATCAGGTACTGCCCGGTCCGCTCTCCGCGCAACCCGCGCAGCAGGGTCCACCGCCACCCCGGGTACAAGGGCAGGTGAACGCCTTCAGCACGCACGAAGGTCTCGAACTCCTCCGGCGTGACACCAGCCTCCGTGTCGATGGCGATGTACTGGAAGGTGAACACCGACGAGCGTCCCATTGCGTCCAATCCTCGGGCCGGGAAAGGGATCGCGCGTCCGACGAGCACGACTCCCTGCACCACATCCTGCCAGCTCCAGAGCAACGGGGCCCGCGAGACTTCCCCGCTGGACGCGATCCCCTCAGCGGGGTCGGCCAGAGCGAGGTGGACTGGGACGCGTTCTTCGGCACCCTGCGCGACATTGAGTTCGTCGCCGGCGACGTCGCCCAGCGGCCGGTCGGGGCCGAGCCGGTCGGAGATCCGCGGCAGTGCGAGGGCGTGCGTGCGGACGGTGTGCCGCAGCTCCGAGGTCGCACCCTGAGTGGGTGACCAGCTCGTGAAGGCACAACGGCGCGAGCGATTGTTGCCAGGAGTGGTCCAGAGCTGTTCGAGCGCCCCTTAGTGCCATCGACGGTCAACCACGCCGTCGTCCGCACCCGGGCTCAGGTCCTGCTCGGCGGCCGCTTCACCCACTGAGCCGGAAGGCAACACCCGCGCTCGACGCCCGTCGGTGCCGGTGCGGACCACCAGTGTCCGGGCCACCAGGTCACCGATTCGCTGACGCCGCCTGGTCGCCACGATGCTCACCATCGCGACCAGCCCCAGCAGCAACCCGTCGACCGTGAGCAGCACCCAGCGGATCAAGTAGGCGCGGCCCTTTGGCCGGCCGCCTCGCAGCGTCTCGATCCGCAGGCCCATCACCAGCATTCCCGGGGTGACGCCACCCCGGCGCAGCGGCACCCAGATCTGGATCAGGACATCGGATCCGGGCGAGCAGTCGACGATCCCGCCGACGCCCCAGGGCGGCGGCACCATCGACTGCCGCGACCTGGTCGCCGGCTCGACGCTGTACCTCCCCGTCACGGTGCCCGGGGCCTTCTGCCGCTCGGCGACTGGACAGGGCGGTCGCGCTTGCCCTGGCCAGTCCCGTCGTCGACCTGCACATCACGCAAGTCGCCAGCGACACCTGGGGTGTCCACGCCGTGTTCCCGCACCAGGCGATTCACCCGTCTTGATCCTCGACGCCACGCGCGCGGTCAGTCAGCGGAGCTGTGAACCGGCTGTCGGCGCCAACCGGACCGTGGACGCGGATCCGGCTGTCAGCGCGGAAACGGTCTCGATGACGGCAGGGCACCGGGGATCCCGGTGGACCGCGTCCACGACGCGTTCGCGGTCGGCGGCGTCCTCGAACCGCCGAATCCAGACGAAGGCGTCCTCGTCGTCGAGCGCGGTGAAGGATCCGACCACATGCATTCCCCCCTCCTCGTGCAGCGGGATCACGGTCTCGGCCAGGTATCCGGCCAGCTCGGCGCCGCGGCCGGGGTGGGCGTGCTCGGTCCGGATTTCGTAGAACACGGTCCTTCTCCTTCGTGTCGATGGTCAGTCCCGGGCGGCAGCGAGCGCGTAGACGTCCGGAGATCCTTCCCACGGTGCGGTGCGCATCACCGCCCAGCGGTGGATCAGCCAGTGGCCGCCGAGTTTGCGGAGCCCGAGCCGCCAGTAGCCGCGCATCGTGCAGTGGTCGACGACACCTGGCTCCGCGGGGACGTGGTGGTAGGCGACCATGTGGGTGCGGCATTCGGCTTCATAGCCGGTCAGCCGGACGACGAGGTTGGTGGCGGTGTGGTGGGTGCAGTCGAAACCCGCCAGGGTCGTGCGGGCCAGCTCGACCAGCTCGGCGGCCGGCACGGTTTTCGGTGGCCTGCCGTAGTAGTGGGTCGACAGGTCCAGCGTCACCTCGTCGGCGAACAGCCGCCGCAGCGCGGCCCAGTCCCGGTCGTCCTGGGCGTGGGCGAGGCCGGCGACGACGTCGGCGATGGCCGCCCGCTCGGTCAGTTCTTCGAGTGCGTTCATGCTCGAGCCTCCTCGGGCGCTTCGGGGGAAGGCCGTTCGATCAGCGGCAGCACCAGGCGGCTGGGGTGAGCCGGCCCGTGGTGGACGCGGTTGACCGCGACCCGCACGTCGTCCTCGCCGTCGGCGGCGATCGCCCCGCCGGTGTTGGTGTTGCGGTCGTAGCGGGGGAAGTTGCTGCTGGACACTTCGAGCCGGATGCGGTGCCCGGGCAGGAAGACGTTCGCGGTCACGGAAAGGTCGACGGTGAGCTCGTGGACCGTCCCCGGCTCCCAGAGCTCCGGCTCGGTGAGGGACTTGCGGTAGCGGGCGCGCCGGATGCCCTCGCACAGCAGGATCGCCTTGCCGTCCGGGTGCACGTCGACGAGCTTGCCGGTGAAGTCGGTGTCCGGCGCCGAGGAAGAGACATGCAGCACCAGGCTGACGTGGCCGGTGACTTCGACGGGACGCTCGAGGACGGCCGTGGTGAAGCACAGCACGTCTTCGCGCGTTTCGACCGCGGCCTGGTCGGCCGGGCCGGGGTAGGAGCCGGACGCGGCGGCGAGCACGGTGCCGCCCAGGCTCGGAACCGGGCGGCGCGGGTCGTAGCGGAAGGTGTCCACCGCCGCCATCTGTACGGCGTCGCGCGTCAGGACGCCGTCGCCGGCGGCGGTGTTGGCCCGGCCGCCGCCGGTGAGGAAGAAGCCGGTGTAGCGGGTGTCCGGCAGTGGCCAGTCCGCCTCGTCGCGCCACCGGTCGATACCCATGACGAAGATCCGGACGCGCGGGGTGTCGCCGTCGGCCGTCGCCCGGCCGCGGACCCAGCGGTCGAAGAACCGCAGGTGGGCTTCCGTGACGCCGGCGGCCTTGATACTGCCGGCGAGGCCGAACGACCGGTCGGGGAAGGTGCCCAGGTCGGTGCCGTCGGCGTGGGCCCACGGACCGAGGATCAGCCGCTGGCCGTCGCGAGCCTCGGCACTGCCACCGTGCTGACGCATCGCCGTGTACGACCGCACCGTCTCGCCGACGAACACGTCGTACCACCCTCCTATCTGGAGGGCCGGGACGGTGATGCGGTGGCAGTGGTCGATCGCGGAGACGTCCCGCCAGAACGCGTCCCGTTCCGGATGGTCGAGCACCTGGCCGAGCCAGGGCAGGTGGCGGGTCAGCGCGCCGCGGCCGGCGACCGGCAGCGGGTCGTGCAGCAGGTGCGGGTCGGACAGGCCGGACAGCAGTACCCGGGTGTCGGCGGCGTCATCGTGCCCGTCGCCGCGGCGCAGGTTGCGCAGGGCCGACAGGGTCCCCCAGGTCAGGACGGCGTCTTGGGACAGCGCGCCGCCCGGCGAGCGCCAGGGAGCCGCGTACGGGTCGGCGGAGCTCATCACGGGTGCGATCGCTCGCAATGCCGGCGTGTCGTGCGGAGCCACCTGCCACTGCGCGAATCCCATGTAGGAACCACCCCACATGCCGACCGCGCCGTCACACCACGGCTGGTCGGTCAGCCACGCCAGGGTGTCGAGACCGTCCGGGCCCTCGTGGGCGTGGGGTACGAACGTCCCGGGCGAGCGGGACGTGCCCCGGACGTCCTGGGCCACGACTGCGTAACCGGCATCCACCAGAGCGAACACGTCCGGGAGCTTCGGGTTGCCGTACGTCCCGGCGTCGTCCTTGCCGTAGGGGGTGCGGACCAGCAACACGGGGAACGGTCCCGGCCCGGCGGGCCGCCACACGTTGGTGGCGAGGGCGATGCCGTCGCGCATCGGCACAGGCACGTCGACCTCGACGGTGAAGGTCATGCCTTCGCCACGTTCTCTGCCCGCGCGTGGGTCAGCATCCAGTGGCTGAACTCGGCGTAGCGCTGAGCGAACTCCTGCGGAGTGGGCGCGTGCTCCACGGCCTCGGACAGTCGCGCGGCATGGGCATACCGCGGGATCTGGCGGGCTTCGTAGACGGCCAACGCGCCAGGCACGTCGCCGCCGGGAGAGAGCAGGTCGCCGAGCAGGGCCGCGTCTTCGATGCCCAGCGTGGCGCCCGCGGTGATGTGCGGGGACATGGCGTGCGCCGCGTCGCCGGCCAGCACGACCCGCGCGGAAACCCAGTGCGGCAAAGGTGGTACGAGCATGACCCGGTTGTGCAGAATCAGCTCTTCGGGGGTGGCGGAGATCAGTTCGGTCAGGACCGTGTTCCGCCCTTCCTCGCCGAGGTGGGCGGCCCGCTGGAGGGCTTGCTCCTTCCGGGTGCCGGTCAGCGGAGGCGTGTCGAATTGGTTCACCAGCCAGTAAACGCTGCCGTCGTAGGTGCGGACGTAACCGCCGCGACAGCCCTCGGTGCCCAGGGTCAGCCGGTTCTCGGTCACGGAGAGACCGGTGGCCGGGATGACGGCGCGCCAGGCGTGGTGGCCGACGTGTTCCCGCGCCGCGGTGTCCGGCACCAGCTGCGCGCGCACCGTCGAGTACGCACCGTCGGCCCCGACGAGCACGTCGGCGTCCGCGCTGCTGCCGTCGGACAACCGGACCGTGACCCGATCGGCGTGCTCGGCGTACTTCTCGAACCCGGTGGCCAGGCGGATGTTCTCCCGCCCGACCGCGTCGGCGAGGAGGTCGTTCAGCTTCGCCCGGTGTACCAGCAGGAACTGGTGGTCCTCCTCGCCGAAACCCGGTGTGTCGAGCAGCCGCCCGCCGGCGTCGTGGAAGTACATTTCGCTGGGTTTGCCGATGGCGCGTACCTGCTCGCCGACGCCGAGTTCGTCGAACGCCGCGAGCGCGTTGGCCCAGAGCCCCAGCCCCGCCCCGGCGGCGCGGATCTCGGGAGCGCGCTCGTAGATCACCACGTCCAGCCCGGCGCGGCGCAGCGCGAGGCCGCTCGTGAGACCGACGATCCCGCCGCCGATCACCACCGCCCGCGTCTCGATGTCCATTGTGTACTCCTTCACTCGTCTCGTTTTCGACGGTAGAGACGCCAGCCGATTCTCTCCAGTGCAACGTTGATACAAATCAATTTCGCGTGTGATAATCGGCTGGTGGATTACGACTTGAACCTGATCGAGGTGCTGGACGCGCTGCTCGCCGAAAACAGCGTGACGAAGGCCGCGGCGCGGCTGCACACCTCGGCGCCGGCGATGAGCCGTGCCTTGGCCCGGCTGCGGCGCGCCTTCGACGATCCGTTGCTCGTGCGCGCCGGCCGCGACCTCGTGCCCACCGCCCGTGCCCTCGAACTGCGCGGTGAAGTGCACGCGGTCGCCACTCGGGCGCGAGCCCTGTTCGCGCCCTCGGAGGCCGCTGATCCGCGGACGGCCGTGCGCATGTTCGACCTTCAGGTCACCGACATGCTGTCCGCGATGTTCATCCCGTCCCTCATCGACGACCTGCGGGTCCAGGCGCCCGGGATTTCGCTGCGGCTGCGGCCGGAGAATCTCGAGGACACCCCGGCCCTGCGCGAAGGATTCGTGGATCTGGAGATCGGGACCATCCGTCCGGGTGATCCGGAAATCCGCTCGGAAACGCTGGTCACGGAGACACTGGTCGGGGTGGTGCGGCCGGCCAATCCACTGGCGAGGATGAAGACCGTCACGCCGCGACGGTTCGCGCTGGCCGAGCACGTCGCCGTGTCACGGCGCGGCCGGGCCCATGGTCCGATCGATGAGCAGCTCGCCGGCCTCGGCCTGCACCGGCAGGTGGTCGCCGTGGTCCCGAGCTTCGCGAGCGCGCTGTTCCTGGCGCGCGAAACCGACGTCGTCTGCGTCGCCCCGGCCAGACTGGGCCGGTCCATGCTGGAGGCGCTCGGCCTCCACACGTTCCCGATTCCTCTGGCGCTCCCGGCTTTGACAGTCGGCATGGCGTGGCATCCGCGCAACCACCAGGACCGCGCGCACCAGTTCCTGCGTGAGCGCATCCGCCGCATCATGGCTGCGGCTACCGACAGCGCCGCGCAGGCATGAGCACAAGCCGGCCGGTTTCCGCAAAGCACGAGCACCTCGGGTTCGACCTTGCGAAAGCTCTGGTGCCGGCCCGCCGGCCAGGTTGCTCGACGAGCCCGCGCGGCCACAGCTCATGCGGAGGATCCGGCTTCCCGTGTCCCGGCCCTCGCTCAGCTCACTGCCTGCAGTGGCTCTGTGACATCGGTGACCTGAAGAAGTAGTGCCCAGTGGAAGTGCCCGGGCAGGATATCACTGCGCGGTCGCCCTGGCCCGATCTGCCGATCTCGACGTGGCTGGTGCCGTCGCCACGGAACCGCTTCGCGCCGATCCGAGCCGACCCATTTCTCCGTGGACCAGGCGCTGGAGTCGGGCACGACGCGCGCCACCGTTGACGACGAGTCAGCCGGCGTGCTTCCGAAGTTCGGTCAGGTAAGCGGCGATCGCGTCTCGGTTGCGGGCCAGGACGTCGATGCGCGTGGTCATCCTGTCCCGCTCGCGTTCGAGCGCCGCCACCGTCTCCGCCGTGACGCCTTCGAAGACGATCGGATCGCGTGGTGAGGCGAGGCACGGCAGGACCGCGCGGATCACGTCCGTGGAAAGGCCCGCGTTCAGCAGTTCACGGATTTGCCGAACGCGGCCCAGGGCCGTTTCGTCGTTCGAGGCTGGCCGCATGAGCGAACCGAACGGAACCGTCAGCCCGGCCTTCGAACCCGTCCGCGATGTCGTGGCCGGGCACCTGCGTCGCGGAACCGAGGTCGGCCTGTCCCTGGCGGCGCGACACGATCACCAACGTCTGGTCGATCACGAAGACCGTGACCAGCCTGGCCGCCTTCCTGCTCGTCGACGCGGGCGAACTGGACGTCTCCGCGCCGGTCGCCCGCTACTGGCCCGAATTCGCCGCCCGCGGCAAGGCGCAGGTCGAGGTACGGCACCTGCTGTCCCACACCTCCGGCGTCTCCGGCCTCGACCACCCCGCTCGGCTCGAGGACTTGTACGACCCGCGTGCGGCCGCGGCGCGGATGGCCGCTCAAGCGCCTTGGTGGCGCCCCGGCTCGGCGTCGGGCTACCACGTGCTGAACTACGGCCACCTGATCGGGGAGCTGGTGCATCGCCTGACCGGTCAGTCCTTGCGCGAGTTCGTGCACCAGCACATTTCCGCGCCCCTGGGCGCGGATTTCCAGATCGGGTTACGCGCGTCTGATGCCGACCGGGTGGCCGACGTTCTCCCGCCCGCGATCGACTTCGATCCCTCGGCCTTGGCCCGGGACACCGTCGCGTACAAGACTTTCACCGGCCCCGCGTTGGACGCGACCGCGGCCAACGGCCCGGCGTGGCGCGCGGCCGAACTAGGCGCGGCCGACGCGCACGGGAACGCGGCGTCGGTGGCCGAAATCCTGGCTCCGCTCGCGCGCTCCGGCGGACGCTCCCGTGGATCCCGGACGGGCGCATCGCCTTCTGGGGCGGGTGGGGCGGCTCGATGATCATCCTGGACCTCGATCGGCACGTCACGATCAGCTTTGTCATGAACAACATGGGCGCCGACATCCTCGGCTCACCGCGGGCCGCGGCCTACACCACCGCGATCTACGACGCCCTCCGCGCCCGGTCTTGACCGGCGCCACCCGGAAATCCGGGCCCTCCGCTACCAGGCGTTGTCCGTGCCGAGGAACAGCTCGGCGATCCGCCACTCGCCGCCGGCGTGCTCGAGCCGGAAGGTGTAGAAGCCGGTGGCGATCACACCCCCGTTCGAGGTGAGCAGGAGATAGGCGTGCACCAGGGCTGTGCCGGCGTCCGCACTGTGCAACGCCACGTTGACCAGGTTGTGCCGGCGCTGGCCGGTCTCGGCGCTCATCGCGTCCCGGGCGAACTCGAGGATGGCCGCGCGTCCGGCGACGGGTCCGAGCTCGTTCTCGCCGGCGATCAGGAACGTCCAGGTGGCGTCTTCGGTCAGGACGGCTTCCAGTGCCGGCAAGTCCTGCTGGTCGAGGGCGAAGGCGTAGCGCGCCAGTGCCTGGTGGACGGCGAACTGCTCCGCCGGGTCGAGAGCCACCGCCCCCGGACGGATCGCGGGGAGGTGGCCGCTCCCCCAGCCGGAGGCGGCGTTCGCGCTCATGCGACCGTCAGCACGATCTTGCCCCGCAGGTGTCCCTCGGCAGCTCGTTTGTGCGCTGCTTGGGCGTCCTCGAGGGAGAAGGTGCTGTCGATCGCCACGCGGATCGTGCCTTCTTCGTGCAGGCGCCCGAGTTCGGCGAGCTGCGCGCCGTTCGCGCGGACCTGGGTAGCGGTGACCGTGACCCCGAGCTTCGCGTTCTCCTCGTCGTCGAACTCGCCGAAGTACACCGGGTAGAGGGCCCCACCGCGCTTGAGGGTGCGCAGGAAGCGCCGGCTGTGCGGACCTCCGACGTTGTCCAGGACGAGGTCGAGGTCGCGAGCGACGTCTTCGGGCCGCTCCTTGGTGTAGTCGATGACTTCGTCGGCGCCGAGTTCACGCAGGAAGTCCTCGTGGGCGCCGGAGGCCACGGCGATGACACGGGCGCCCTTCCACTTGGCCAGCTGGAGAGCGAGGTGCCCCACGCCGCCGGCCGCGCCGTTGACGAGCACCGTCTTCCCGCTGTCGAGCGCCACCGGGCGGTGCTGGGCCTTCTGGAACGGCGAGGGGTGGTCGTGCCCGAGCTCGATCAGGAACTGCCACGCCGTCAACCCCGACATGGCCAGGGCGGCGGCGTGCACGTGGTCGACGCCGGCCGGTTTGCGGGCGAGGTCGGCCGCCGGGGCGGTGACGTACTCGGCGTAGGCGTCGCTTTGGAGCACCGCGGGAAAGCGCAGCAGGCCGAACACCTCGTCGCCGGCCGCGAAGCCGTCGACACCGGCCCCGACGGCGGCCACGACACCCGAGACGTCGGTGCCCGGGATCAAGGGGAGTTCCATCGGGGGCTTCAGCTCGGCGGGCACGTCGGGCATGCCTTCCCGCGCGTACCAGTCGGGCGGGTTCAGCCCGACCGCGTGCACGCGGACGAGCACCTCGCCCGGCCCCGCTTCGGGGACCGGCACGTCCTCGTACCGCAGTACCTCGGGCCCGCCGAACTCGTGCAGCCGGATGGCTTTCATGGTCTGTGCCGGCACGGCACTCTCCTTCGTCTCTCGCGCGGTAAGCTAAGTGAACCAGGGATCCGTTTTTCCGGACCACTGATCCGAATATATGGTTCAGTGATCCGTTTAGTCAAGGGAGAGCTCATGCGGGCGGATGCCCAGGCCAACCGCGACCGCCTGCTCGTCGTCGCCGGCGCCGTCTTCGCCGAGCAGGGTGTCGAGGCGTCGATGCGGGACATCGCGCGCCGGGCCGGGGTCGGGCTGGCGACGCTGCTGCGGCACTTCCCGACCCGGGAGGCGTTGCTGGAGGCCCTGCTCCGGACGAGCTTCGACGAGCTGACGGCACGGGCGGCCGAGGTCGAGGCCACCGGTTCGCCTCGAGAGGCGCTGACGGTGTGGGTGCGTGAGTTCGTCGCGATGACCACGGCCAACCACGGGGTGGTGACGTCGATGGTGAAGGCGATCGAGGAACCCGAATCCGCGCTGCACGCTTCCTGCGTCTCCCTGCGCGCGGCAGGTGCCCGGCTCCTCACCAACGCCCAGGCCGCGGACGTGGCGCGGCCCGACATCGATGGCGCGGATCTCTTCGCGCTGGTTTCGGCGTTCGCCTGGCTCGGCGACCAGCCCGGGCACGAAGCGCGCGCCAGGCGGCTCTTCGACCTCGTGGTGGGCGCGATCCTGACCGATCGGACCGGCTGACGCCCGGTGCTACGCGTGGTTCGCCACCTGCCGGTCGAGCCAGTCGTAAACGATCTCCTCGCCGCCGGGATTGCCCATGTGGCGCAGCCCACTGCGCGCGTGGATCTCCTCGCGACCGCCGGAGAGGGCCACGAGGATGCTGTCCTCGACGGGGAAGATCGAGTCCTCCATGCCGTTGAGGCAAAGCAGGAGGCTGGACGGCCGGTCCAGGATCCCGCTGTCCCGCAGGCTGAACGTCGATCCTTGCGCCTTGTAGTCCGCGACCGCCTTGGCCGTGTCCTCGTCGCGGAACCCGTGTTTCCAGGCCAGCGAACGCCGCGACGCAAGCCCGGATGGCCGTCCCGGACGGGATCCGCAGCTCGGAGGCGACGCTCGGCGACCGCCGCGCCCTCCTCGTCGAGCCGACCGGAGACAACCACCCGGGAACGATCCGGTACTTCCACGGCGGCGCCTGGAGCCTCGGCTCGCCCGAGACAGCGCTTTCGCCGACCGGGGCCCTCGTCAGCCGCACGGCGATGCGCGCGCTGTCCGTGGACTACCGCTTGGCTCCGGAGCACCCGTACCCGGCGGCGGTCGACGACGGCGCCAACGCCTACCGCGCCCTGCTGGAGAACGGCGAAGACCCCGCACGCATCGCGCCGGCCGGAGACTCGGCCGGCGGCTCACTCTCAGCGGCGAGAGCATGGACACCAAGGCGGGCATCGATCCGATCTTCACGCGGGAGATGCTCGGACCGCTCGTCGGCATGTACTGCGCCGGTCAGGACCTGCGGCACCCGCACCTGAGCCCCGCCCTGTCGGCGGACCTCACCGGATTCCCGGCGACGCTGCTGCAGGCGGGGACCCACGAAGTCCTGCTCGACGACTCGGCCCGTCTGGCGGCCCGCGCGATCGACGCCGGCGTCGACGTCGTCCTCGAGGAAGCGGGCCAGGCCCTCGACCGCGCGGCGCTGTTCCTGTCCCAGCACCTCCGCTGAGGCTCCGGCCGCGGCCGCGCGTTGTCACGACGAGTCATCACGGGAAGTACACTGCCGCCATGCCCCGGTGGGAAGAAGGAAGTGAGACGCGGATGAAGCAGGCCGCCATGGAGCTGTTCGAGGAGCAGGGCTTCGAGGCCACCAGCGCGGTCCAGATCGCCGAACGCGCCCGCGTCACCACCCGGACCTTCTTCCGGTACTTCCCGGACAAGGAAGAAATCCTCTTCGCCGACGCGGACCACCTCAACGAGGTGCTCGTCGGGGAACTCCTGCAGACCCCCGACCTCACCCAGCCGCTCCAGGCGGTGATCCGGACCTTGACCGGCTACGACTGGGAAGCCCTCGGATCGCGGGAAACCCTGCACCGGCGGAGCCGGATGATCGCGGCGAACCCCCGGCTGCTGGAACGCGACCTGATCAAGCAGCATCAGATGGCCGACGGGTTCCGCCGGGCCCTCTGCGAGCGCGGAATCGACCCCGACGTCGCGGAGCTCGCCGCCGGCACGGGAAGCCAGATCTTCCGCACGGCCTACCGGAAGTGGCTGGAAGGCCAGGACGACACCGACCTGACGACCATCACCGGCACCGTGCTGTCCCTGCTCACCACCATCGTGCCCTCGGCCCGGCCTCCGCGGCGCCGGACTCCGGCCACCCGGCACCCCTGACCACCCGCCCGACGGGCTCGCTTCGGATTGAGAGTTGACGTCGCGGGGGGGGCGGCAAAACCGGGGGTTGAAGCGCGGCGCCCAGATAAAAAACCAAACCCGCGGAGACGACGGGGGGGGGGGGGGGGCCCGGCGGCGGGGTG
>NZ_JBICSQ010000018.1:0-57411 GCF_043197175.1 Amycolatopsis sp. NPDC049252 | reverse complement strand
GCGGCTGCCCGGGCGCGCCTCTTTTTTTTGATGTTCTTTGGGTTGTAATTTAAATCCTCACGTATGTCGCCCCCCCGCGACATCATGAATACCGCAGTCGCGCTCTTCTCCTCGGAGGTTCCGGGTCACCCGGTCCTTCGAGATCGAGATTCACGGGTCCGACCGCACATTCGAAGGGGACCATGGTGTCAGATCGCAACCGCAGGAAGTTCCCGTGGGGAAAGGTGCTCATCTCGATTTCCGCGGCGGGAACCGCGGTCGGCGTTTATGTAGCCGACTGGAACGAAACACACATTTACAACCCGTCTTGGCCACCGCACGCGAAGTTCCACAACGCGCAGACCATGAGCATGGGCGTCGCGCTGGGGGCAGCGGTCCTCCACTACCTGTGGAAACCGAACCAGACACGCGCGTCGCTGGACGCGGCCGCCGTCATCGCGAGCATGTACGGCCTCACCCAGCTGTCCGTCGCGTGCTACCCGGGCATCTCCAGCGTCGACCCGCCCGGCAAGAACACCTGGCCGCAGCTCATGACCACCCTGCCCAGCCTCGGGTTCGTCCTCGCCGGCTACCTGCTGGAGCGCCGCCGCATCAACCACAACGGAGAGTACTGACATGATCATCGAAATCGCCCAGATCACCGTGAAGCCGGGCACCGAGAAAGAATTCGCGGAAGCGCACGTCACCAACAGCGAGGGGTTCGAGGCCACCGAGGGAGTGCTTTCGGTCCGCCTCACCCAGGGGGTCGAGACCCCGGCGAATTTCGTGCTGCTCGTGGAATGGACCGATCTCGCGGCCCACGAGCGTTACCGCGAAACCGAGCACTACGCCCGCTGGCGCAAGGCGATCAGCCCGTACCCCGCGGGGCCCGCTGCCGTCCAGCACACCCGCGTCGTCGCCTGACGGTGAGAGATGACCATGAACGATGGATTCGCAAACCGCGTCGCCGTCGTCACGGGCGGCGCTTCGGGGATCGGCCTCGCCGTCGCCAAGCAGATCGCGGCCGAGGGAGGCCAAGTCGCACTGCGGGATCTCGACGCCGGCAAGCTGGAGACCGCCCGGACCACAGTGGAGCCGCCTACGGCGCTTCGAAAGCCGGTGTCATCAGTTTGACGAAGACCCTCGGCAAGGAACTCGCCCCGTCCGGCGTGACCGTCAACACCATCACCCCCGGACCCACCGAGACGGCCATGGTGAACGACGTCCCGGCCGACGCGATCGAGAAGATGAAACGCATGGTGCCGATGGGACGCATCGCGGCCGCGCGGGAGATCGCCGACGTCAGCTGTTTCATGGTGAGCGAGTCGTGCGGTTTCACGACCGGCGCGGTGTTCGACGCCTCAGGAGGCCGGGCCAACTATTGAACCGGCAGCCGGCTGAGTCCCTCTCGTCACGACTTGCGGGGGATTCAGCCGGGCCAGGTGTTTCGGTGGTGGCCCGCAGCCGGCCGGTGACTGCCCGTCCCGCGAACAGCGACGAATGAAATAGGGTCCGGGTGAGCGACAGTCACCCGATGGTGCGGCGCCACGATCTCGGCTCGTCGAGTGCGTTCCGCATGCCGCGAGACAGGCGCCGAGGGCCAGGTCGGGGATGCTGACCCGCCCCTCGACGCCACTTCCATGGACTTATGGCGTTGCCTACCTTGCCCCTGCGCGGAAGCCGAGGCAGAGCACGCTGTCACTCCCTGACCAGCACTCCCCCGGTCCCTCTTCCGATGCTTACCGCGCCGACGAGACGAGGAACCCGGAACCGCACGTAGCGCCCGGTTCCAGCGGCCGCGTTGAGCCGCTCGGGTTCGGCACCATCGCCCCAGCGGCCGGTCGAGACGCGGGCTTCGAGCGCGTGCAACGCGGCGATCGTCTCCGCGGGCTGGAAGGCGCAGTGCCCGGTGGCCCGGACGAAGGCCTGCCGCAGCAGGTGCCCGGTCCCCGCCACGGCCACCCGCCGCGCGTACCAGTTCTCCTGCTCCACGGCCACCAGCTGGTCCGCGACGGTGTGGATGGCCAGTTCGGGCACCCGCAGGCGTCCGGTCGGCATGGACGTCCGGGTGAGCGTGGCCACGGCACCCGGGTCGGCCGTGATGTCCGCGTCACGGCTCAGCTTCGCCAGGTCGGCATCGAGGTTCAGCCCCGCTCGCCGGTAGAGCGCGCGGACCTGCTGCGCGTGGCTGCTGCTGCCGAGCAGCGCCCGGTAGTCGGTGCCACGGGTCGCGGCGCTGTTCCCGCCCGCGGCGAGCTCGATCTGGTAGCGGCCCGTCATGACGAAGCCGAGCACGAAACCGGCCAGCGTTTGTTCCTGCTGTGCCTCTTGGGTTTCGTAGTCCCGGGGCGCGGGTGGCGCGGCACCGGTGTACCAGGTGGGCACGTTCATGAGCGCGGCGGCGAGCGCGATCCGGGCCCGGCCGGCCGGGGTGGCCTGGGCGTCGCTCGTGACCTCCGACAGGGTCGCGGCCGCGGCGGCGGCCTCGTCCTGGCTGCCGTAGCGGACCAGCTTGATCGCCTGCTCGGGAGCGAGCAGGTGCGACAGCGCGTACTCGCCGTGGAGCTGGTAGTCGTTGAGGTTGAGCGCACCCGCGACCAGCCCGCAGGTCGTCAGCGCGCCGTCGATTCGGCGGTGGGGATCCTCGGCCTCCCGGGCACTGACCAGTCCGCCCATCGACGTCCCCCACGCGAGGGTGCGCTTCGCCGCGCCGATCTTCGCCTCGAGCGCGGCCAGCGCGCCGAACTGGTCACCGACCGCGGACTCCAGTGCCCACCACGACGGTCCCGAGTAGGAGGAGCCGACGAGAGCGTAGCCCTCGGCCAGGAGTGCCTCCGCGGTCGCCGCGTCCGGCGCGTCCTGCGCGGCGAGCGGTCCGAAACCGTGGCTGTAGAGGATGATCGTGCCGTTCCACGACTCCGGCACGTCCGCCACCCAGGTCGCGCCGTCGGGCAGCTGCCCGGTGTGGTGCCCGGCTTCGGTGGCGTCCGCGGCCGGCGCCAGGGCCACCGCCAGGAGCGTCGTGATCGTCAAGGAGACCAAACCGGAACGCCACTTCATCGCTCGACCCCCACCGCTCGCGCCTCAGCCGGATCAGCCAGGTCGACCCGGTGGCTTTCGCGCAGGACCAGCACGCACACCACCGTGACGAGGCAGCAGGCCGCGATCACCGCGGAGATCACGCCCGTGCCCGTCCCGGCCAGCGCCGCGAACACCACGGGCGCGATGCCGGCCCCGAGCCCGGCGATCTGGTAGCCGAGCGACGCGCCGGTGTAGCGGGTGCGGGTGGAGAACAGCTCCGTGTACAGGGCGGCCAGCGGTCCGTACATCGCCGGGTGCGCGACCGATTGGCCGAGCACGACCGCGAGGGTCAGCAGAACCGCCGAGCCGCTGTCGATCAGGGGGAAGAGCAGGAACCCGACGATGCCGGTGGCCACCGCCCCGGCGATGACGACGGGACGGCGGCCGACGCGGTCGGACAGCGCCGAGTAGCCGACGATGGCGAACACCGCGCCGACCGAGGACACCGTGATCGCGTTGAGCACCGTCTGGCGCGGGAACCCCGCGTGCACGGCGTAGGAAAGCACGTATGTGGTGAGCGTCCCTTGGGCGACGAAGGCGCCGAAGCCCACGCCGATCGCCAGCAGCAGGTTCTTCGGATGGCCGCGCAGCACCTCCAGCAGCGGGGTGCCTGCCCGCTTGGAGGTGGCGGCGAAGATCGGGGTCTCGTCCACCTTCAGCCGGACGAACAGGCCGATGGCCAGCAGGACGACGCTGAGCAGGAACGGCACGCGCCAGCCCCACGCGAGGAACTGTGCGTCGGTGGTCACCGCGCCCATGAGGGTGAGCAGCAGGGTGGAGACCACCATCCCGCTGGGCGCGCCGGCGTTGGTGAAGCTCGCCCAGAGCCCGCGGCGGGTGGTCGCGTGCTCGGCCGACATCAGCACCGCGCCGCCCCACTCGCCGCCGACGGCGATGCCCTGCAGCACCCGGAGCACGATCAGCAGCACCGGCGCCCACACGCCGATCTGCGCGTAGGTGGGTAGGACGCCGATCAGCGTGCTGGCGACGCCCATCATCGTCATCGTGATCACGAGCATCCGTTTGCGCCCCAGCAGGTCGCCGAAGTGCCCGAAGACGATCCCCCCGATCGGCCGCGCCAGGTAGCCGGTGGTGAAGGTGCCGAGGCTGGCGATCGTGCCGATCGCCGGATCCAGGTTCGAGAAGAAGACCTTGTTGAACACCACCGCCGAGGCGGTGGCGTAGAGCAGGAAGTCGTAGTACTCGATCACGCTGCCGAAGTAGCTGGAGAACACCGCGCGGCGCAGCTGCGCGCGCGACCGGAGGTTTTCTGCCATCGCGTGTCCTGCCTCGTCGCCGACCCGCGTGACCCGCGTCACGCCGCGACGAACGTTAAGCACTTATATTACCGCCGTCAACACTCTGCCCAACATCAAGGCGGGCTTATGCTCGCGGTGTGACCGACCTGGCCGTCCCCGTCGCCGCCGAAGAGCTCGGCGCCGACGCACCGCGTCCCCAGACGCTGCTGCTGACCTTCCTCGGCGGCCACGTCCTCGACCGCGGGATCCACGTCGCCACCGCGAGCGTGCTCGACGTGCTGGAGCGGGCCGGGATCTCCGAGCACGCCACCCGTTCCACGCTCAGCCGGATGGCGCGACGCGGGCTGTTGCACCGGGTGCGTCGCGGCCGGCACGTCTACGTCGGCCTGACCGAACGGTCGCGGGCGATCCTGCACGACGGCGAGCAGCGCATCTGGCGGGCCGGAGCGGTCAACCGGCAGTGGGACGGCACCTGGACGCTGCTCGGGTTCTCGATGCCCGAGTCGTGGCAGCGCCAGCGGCACGCCCTGCGCTCACGCCTGCTCTGGGCGGGTTTCGGCAGCCTGCAGGGCGGCCTGTGGATCGCGCCGGGAAAGATCGACACGGTCCCTTTGCTCGACGGTCTCGACGCCCAGGGCCACGTACGGGTGTTCCAGGCCCGCACGCTGCCGCCCACCGAGGTCACCGAGATCGTCCGGGAAGCCTGGGACATCGACCGGCTCGCCGAGCACTACCGGGCGTTCCTGGCCCGCTGGCAGGACCCGGAAACCCAGGCGCCGGACCGCCTCGCCCGCGACCTGCTCCTGGAGTCCGACTGGCTGCAGACGATTCGCGGCGACCCGCGCCTGCCCCGAGAGCACCTGCCAAGCGACTGGCCGGCCGAATCCGCGCAGGAGCTGTTCTACGCCCTCAGCACCGAGCTGAAGCCCACCGCTCGCGCCATCGCGGCCGGCATCCTCGACACGATCACCGACAAACAGGCCAGCGACCACTGACCCCGCCAAGCCTGGCCGAGGGACCGCCCTTGGGGCAGGAGCGCAAGGCTTCATCAGGACTGTCCCCTCGTCGCCCGTCCCTCCATCACCGGACATAGTCCTTAGTAGACACATTGGTCGTCTTGTTTGCTGCGTGCCGACATGAGTGGCGCTGCCCGGTGGCGAGCACCGCCCGGACGATCTTGCCGCCGGACCAGCGTGGGCTGCTTCCCCACACCCGCGCCGCGTCTGCCACGATCGGCAGACCGAGCCCGGTGCCCTGATCCGGGCCCGATGACGACGCGGTGGCACCAAGCCGCGCGCGAGTTCGCCGCGGTTGATCGAGAAGGCGCGGCTTCCGACAACCGCCTGCCCGGACCGTGGCATCGATTCCGGCGTCTCACTGAACGTGACTCTCACTGGCGCTTCCGGTGGATGGTGAACCGCCGGCAATGGTCAGCTTTTCTCATTTCTCTTCCGGGAAGCGGGCTGAAAGCAGGGCGGCCAGTCGCCGGGATGGGACCGCGGGAGAACGAACCACGGAAGGACGCTGTTGCCGAAACGGGTCACAGCGCCGATTCGATCGCCGGCCGAGGTGAGGACCACAAGCCCCTTCCCACGCCGGATGCCATCGCTGCCCGAGCGCAGACAAGTACGAATGCCGGTTGGCTCTTCGCCACAAGTGCCTCTTCAGCCGGCGAGGCGGGCGCAGGTGGTGAATCCGTCCGTTCCCGCTCGGCGGGATTCGCCGTTCCAGCGTGGCGTGAGCTCGTTTGAGTGCGTTGTTGACCGAGTCGTCAGGACGGCACGTTGGCGTGCCGGCAGGCCCGTGCTCGGTCAGCCGGCTCGGGCCGGCGGTCGGCGCAGGCCGTCGAGCACGGTCTCGAAGAGCGGTCGCAGATAACCGGGTGAGCCGTTGATCTTCGCGATGGCGACGATCAGGTCGAAGATCTGCTCGAGGGTGACGTCGGCGCGGACCTGTCCGGCTTTCTGGGCTGCCGTCAGCAGGGGGCGGCCCGCCTCGATCGCGCGGGCCCGGTGGCTGGTGATGTCGTCGCGGTCGGTGTGCTCCAGCAGTTCGGCGATGATCAGCCGCTTGTGCGGGATGAAGTCGAGCTGCAGGCGCAGCCAGGCGGTGAGGGCGGCCTCGGGGGTTTGTCCGGGCTCGATCCTGGCGGCGGCGCAGATCTGGTCGGCCTCGTCGGCGTAGAGCGCTTCCAGCAGTTCCTGGCGGCCGGAGAAGTTGCGGTAGAGGGTGGCCATGCCCACCTGGGCGCGGCGAGCGACCTCGGCCATCGAGATTTCGGCCGCGGGATCGGCGAACGCGGCCCGTGCCGCGTCGAGGATCTTGGCGCGATTGCGCTGCGCGGCCGCCCGCCGGTTGGGGAACGCCGTCTTACCCGTCTCCATCACTGTCTCCGCTCACCGTGCCGACGCCGCGACGCTGCCCGGCAGCCTGCACGCCGCCATGGTGGACAGCCTATCCGGTATCGGCCTACGATTGGTGGATAGCCTATCCGGCAACTCAGGGAGACAGCCGTGCCCCACCGAACACCCCCGTTACCCACCCCGGACGCAGGGCCGTCCGCGCCGGCGGACCCCTCGAACGGGGTGGCCAAACGCGGCGTCGCCCTCGCGGCCATCACCGCCATGGCCTGCGTGGCGCAGTTCATGGTGGTCCTGGATTCCAGCATCGTGAACGTGGCCCTGCCCTCCATGAAGTCGGGCCTGGGCCTGTCGACCAGCGCCCAGCAGTGGGTGGTCAACGGCTACCTGGTCACGTTCGGCGGCCTGCTGCTGTGCGCCTCGCGCGCCGGCGACCTGTTCGGCCGCCGGCGCGTCTTCCAGATCGGCTTGGCCGTCTTCTCGGTGGCGTCGCTGGCCGGTGGGCTGGCCCAGGACGGCTGGATGCTGCTGGCCGCGCGAGTCGTGCAGGGCGCGGGCGCGGCGGCGTTGGCGCCGTCCAGCCTGAGCCTGATCACCGCCAGCCACTCCGGCCCGTCCCGGCGCAGGCGGGCGATGACCTGGTGGGGCGTGGCCGCCTCCAGCGCCGGAGCCGCCGGCATCGTGGTCGGCGGTCTGCTGGCGTCGGTGAGCTGGCGCTGGGTGATGCTGGTCAACGTCCCCATCGGCGTCGGCCTGCTGATCGCGGGCCGGGTCTGCCTCGCGCCGGCGGAGACCGGTCACCGCCGCTCGAGCGTCGACGTGCCCGGCGCGATCGCGGTGACCCTGTCGGCCGCGGCGATCGTCTACGGGGTCTCGGCCGTACCGGACGGCGGCTGGGGAGCCCCGCGCGTGGTCGTCGCGCTCATCGCCGGCGTCGTATTGCTCGCGGCGTTCGTGGCCATCGAGCGCCGCAGCGCCGAACCGCTCATCCCCTTGGCGATCTTCTCCGGCGCCGCCGTGCGCATGGGCAACATCCTCACCCTGTGCCTGGGTGTCGTGCTCACCGCTCCGCTGTTCTTCCTGTCGCTCTACCTGCAGCAGGTCGAGGGACTCAGCGCGCTGCGCACCGGACTGTCCCTGCTGCCCATGGTCGCCGTCATCAGCGTGGGAGTGCTTCTCTCGCAGCGGCTGATCCCCGCCATCGGCGCGCGGCGCCTGCTGGTCGTCGGCGCCGTCGCCGCCGCCCTGGGGCTGGCCTGGCTGGGGCAGCTGCCCGTGCACCACGGCTACGTCACCCCGGTCCTGCTGCCCACCTTGGTGGTCGGCGCGGGAACCAGCCTCACGATGATGCCGGCGATCGTGGCGGCCACCGGCGGCGTCGACCCGCGCGACGCCGGCATCGCCTCCGGGCTGCTCAACATGTGCCGGCAGCTCGGGGCCGCGCTCGGCCTGGCCGCGCTGGTCACCGTCGCCGCCACCGTCACCGACCGCAGCGGCAGCGGCGGGAACGCGGCCGTCGTGGACGGCTACCGCATCGCCTTCGACGCCCTTGCCGTCGTCAGCCTGATCACCGCCGCCTTGGCGCTGCTGCTCAAGCCCGTCCGGGAAGAAGTCCGGTGATCGTCAACGCCCCCTGCGGAACGCTTGCGGGAGACGACCGCAAGGGGCACACCGCTCTTCCCCGATCCGGTCATCGACGGCAACGGAGCTTCAGCGGAGCCTGGAGCCGTTCGGCGGAGTGCTCCTGGACGGTGCGGCGCACGGCTCCCCCTCTCAGCGCGGCCACCACCAGTGCGTGGTACCCCGTTGCCCGGCCTGGTGGACGAGCAGTTCGCGCACCAGGAGGTCCTGCTTGCCCTCGACCGTCGATCGTCAGCCCTGCGCCGGTCTCGCCCCGAGAATGACACGTGACCCCGACGCGCCGGAGCAACGACCGGCCGAGCCGTCGGCCTCCTGAACCGGCAAGTCCCGTTGACATCAGGGAAAGGGCCGGCCGCGTACGTCCGGCTGACGCCCGGGGTTCAGCGCGTACCGGACCGCGTCGGCGCGGTTGCGGAACCCGGCCTTCGCGAACAGGTTGTTGATGTGCGTCTTCACCGTCGCCTCGGAGATCACCAGCCGGGCCGCGATCTCCGGGTTCCGCAGGCCCTCTCCGATCAAGCCGAGGATCTCGCGTTCCCGAGCGGTGAGACCGAAGTCGTCTCGCGGGCGCCGGGCCGAGCGCGTCGCCAGGGCCAGCAGGCGGCGCTGGACCTCCGGAGCCAGTACCGTCTGGCCCTGCGCCGCGGTGCGCACGGCGTTGAGGATCGTCGCCCGGTCGGCGTCCTTGGTCAGGTAACCGGTGGCGCCGGCCTGCAGCGCGGCCAGGATGGACTCGTCGTCGTCGAACGTGGTGAGCACCAGCACGGCGATGTCCGGCTCGGCCTCGCGGATGCGCCGGGTGGCCTCGACCCCGCCCAGCACGGGCATTGTGAGGTCCATCAGCACGACGTCCGGCCGGTGCTCCTCGACCGCCCGCACCGCCGCCTCGCCGTCGGCCACGCCCGCCACCACGCTCACGTCGGCGGCGAGATCGAGCATCACCACGAGCGCCTCCCGTACGGTGGCTTGGTCGTCGGCCACGACCAGGGTGATCGGTGCGGGAGTCATCGCGGTAGCTCCAATTCCACGGTCCAGCCTTCGCCGTCCGGTCCGGCTTCGAGAGTTCCTCCGAGCAGCGCGGCGCGTTCGCGCATGCCCACGAGCCCCAGCCCGGTGCCCCCGGCGAGGTCGGTGCGCTCCCCGGTGGCAGGTCCATTGTGCACAGTCAGCCGCAAACCGTCCTTGCGGTACGCAAGCCCGAGGGACACAGTCGCGCCCGGGGCGTGCTTCGCCACGTTCGTCACAGCTTCCTGCGCGGTCCGCAGCACGGTGTGCGCCGCCTCGGTGCCGACGTCCCGGGCCCGGCCCGAAATCGTCACGTCCTCGGTCAGCGCACGCAAGGATTCGGTCAGCGGCAACGCCCCCTGCCGCAGGGCGTGCACCGCGCGCCGCGTCTCGGCCATGCTGTCGACGGCCAGCGCGCGGGCCTTGCGCACAGCCGCGTCCGCTTGGTCGCCGCGGCCGCTTTCCCGCAGAGCCTCGGCCATGTCCAGCTGCAGCGCGATCCCGGACAGCGAGTGCCCGAGCACGTCGTGGATCTCCCGCGCGATGCGGCCACGCTCGGCGAGCCCGAGCGCCACGCCGCGGTCCCGTTGCGCGACGCCGATGTACACCGGCAGCGCGACGGTCAGCGCCAGCCACCACGGCCACGGAGCGGCGGCCGGGGCCAGCGCTCCGGTCACGGCCGCGAGGATCGTCGCGACCACGGCGCCGGCCGCCGCGATCGCGACCGCGATCCGGCGGGAGGCCAGTCGGCCGCCCGCCGCACCGGCCGCGAGGTAAGCGAAGAACGGCCCGCTCGTCGTGTGCTCGGTCAGCGGCAGCAGCACCGCGCCCGACAGCATCGCGATCGACAAGAGCGTTACGTGCCAGCCGATGGCGAGCCGCCGCAACGGGAACAGGGTGATGATCGCGGACGCACAGGCCACGGCGAACACCGGCAGTGCGACGCCGGGCGCCAGCACGACGTGCCACCACGCGATGGTCCCGCCGATCGCGAACAGCATCAGGAACGGCCGGAGCAACTGGTCGCGGAAGGTGTCCGGCGGCATGGCCAGGGTCTGCTCGTCAGCGACGCGCACGGGCCCGGGCTTCCGTTCCGGCGCCGCTGCGTTCATCGCTGCCTCCGCTTTCGATTCCGTCAGGGAAAACCTACCGGCAACGCGCCCGTCAGGAGTGAGAGCGCCGGTGTAGTCCGGGTGGAGAGGCATCTCCACCCGCGCTCGAACCGCGGGTGCAAGACCCGGCGCCGCGCGGTCCGTAGGTTTCCGGACACCACCAGAAAACCTTTCCAGCAAGGAGAAACCGAATGTGGAGAGCTGTCGAAGCGTCGGCCGCGCGCACCCTGATCGGCACGCTGGCCCTGGACGTGGGGATGCCGGTGGCCGCGTACTTCGTCGCCGGCCTGGCCGGCGCGAGCACCTACCAGGCGCTCCTGATCGGTACGGTCGCCGCCGGCCTGCGGGTGCTGTGGGTCGTGGCCCGGCAGCGGCGGATCGAGCCGTTCGCGGTGTTCCTGCTCCTGTTGTTCGGCGCGAGCCTGGTGCTGGCGTTCGTCGGTGGCGACGCGCGGCTGCTGCTCGCCAAGGACGCCGCGACGTCCCTGCTCGCGGGACTGGTCATGGCCGGCAGCTGCCTGGTCCGCCGGCCGTTCGCCTACTACGCGGCGGAGCGGATGGCCCGGTCCTCCGGGCGGACCGAGCAGTTCCGGGCCGCGGCGGACGCGCCGGGTGGACAGGCGCACTGGTATCGGATCTCCCTGGTCTGGGGCAGCGCGCTGCTGGCGGACTCGCTGGTGCGCGTGGCCGCGATCTACCTGCTGCCGGTGGACATCGCCGCCGGTCTTTCGCAGGTTCTGATGGTCGCGGTGTACGTCGGGCTCGTGCCGTGGACGCTGCTCGCCACGTCTTCGCGGAAGAAGTCCGTGGCGATGGTGGTGCGGTCGTGAAGGTGCTGGTCGACCTCAACCGCTGCCAGAGCTACGGCCAGTGCGTGTTCGCCGCCCCCGGCGTGTTCCGGTTCCGCGGCGAGGAGTCACTGGAGTACGACCACGTGCCGGACGTCGCCGCCGCCCGCGAGGTGCGCCGTGCGGCACTCGCGTGCCCCGTCGGGGCGGTCACCATCGGGGAGGACCGGTGAAGCGGATCGTCGTGGCCGGTGCCTCGCTCGCCGGGCTGCGCGCGGCGGAATCGCTGCGCGGCAACGGGTTCACCGGAGAGCTGGTGATCATCGGCGCCGAACCGCACGAACCCTACGACCGGCCGCCACTGTCGAAGGCGGTGCTCGCCGGCCGGCTGGGCACCGACCACCTGCAGCTCCCCGTCGCCCGGGGACTGGACGCCGACTGGCGGCTCGGCTGCCCGGCGACCGGGCTCGACCTGACCGCCCGCGAGGTGCTGGCCGGCGCCGACCGGATCGGATTCGACGGCCTGGTCATCGCCACCGGCGCCGGTGCCCGCCCCGGCCCGCCGGGCACGCACGTCGTCCGCACGCGCGACGACGCCGACCGGGTGCGGCGAGCCCTCGCCGCCGGGCCGAGCCGGGTGCTGGTCGTCGGCGCCGGGTTCACCGGTTCGGAAGTGGCGTCGAGCTGCGTCGAGCTCGGGCTGCCGGTCACGGTCGTGCACCGCGGCGCCACGCCGATGGGTAGCGTGCTCGGCGACACCGTCGGGGCAGCTCTCGGAACCCGGCAACGGGCCCACGGTGTCGACTTGCGGACTCGGACGACCTTGTCCGGGCTCGACGGCGACCTCGCGACGCTCTCCGACGGCACCCGCCTGAATGCCGAGGCGGTGGTCATGGCGACCGGTTCCGTGCCGCACACCGCTTGGCTGCTCGGCAGCGGGGTGTCCGCCGGCCCGTCCGGAGTGGACTGCGATGCCGCGTGCCGGGTGTTCGACACCGGCGGTGCCGTCATCCCCGGGGTGTACACCGCGGGCGATGTCGCGCGGTGGCGGCACCCGCGGTTCGCGGCTCCGCCACGACGCTTCGAGCACTGGGGCAACGCGCTCGACCAGGCGGACGTCGCCGCTCACAACCTGTGCGGTGGTCCCCGGCGAGAGGTCACCGCGCTGCCCGCGTTCTGGTCCGACCAGTTCGGGCTCAACATCAAGGCGATCGGCCTGCCCCAGCTCGCCGACGACGTCGTGCTCGCCCAAGGCTCCTTCGAACGCCGTTCGTTCGTCGCCGTGTACGGCCGCGGCGGGATCACCGTCGGCGCCGTGGCGGTCGATTCGCCACGGGTGTTGGACGGCTACGCGGCCATGATCGCCGAACGTGCCCCGTTCCCGCCCGCCATCGGCGCCACCGACTCGCCCGAACTCGTCACCGTCCCCGGAGGAGTGGCATGACCCCCTACCCCGCAGCCGTTCCCTACGGCCGCCTGCTCGACCCCGCGCACCGGTCCGACCCGTACCCGCAGTTCGCCGAACTGGCGCGCGAGCCCGTGCACCGGATCGACGACCACGTCTGGGCCGTCGGCGGCCACGCCGAGATCAGCCGGCTGCTGCGCGATCCGCGGCTGTCCGCGCAGGAACCCGCGGAATTCGGCCCGGACACGCCGCTGGGCTCGGACGGCCAGCCGTTCCGCGGCCCGTTCCTGCGGCAGGACCCACCACACCACGACACCCTGCGCGGGCAGACGATGCACCAGTTCGTGCCGCGAATCCTCGGCCTGCGGCCGAAGATCGAGGACCTGGTCACCGAACTGGTCGACGGTCTCGACGGCGCCAGCGAGCTCGACGTGGTGTCCGCGCTCGCTTACCCGCTGCCCGTCGCGGTGATCTGCGAACTGCTGGGGGTACCGCGGTCGGAGGAGCCGGTGTTCCACGGCTTCGCCGCGCGCCTGACCCGCGCGCTCGACCCACCGGAGTCCTTCACCTCCGAAGAGCTCGCCGACGTCGCGAAGACGCGCGAGGACTGGCGCGCCTACCTGACGCCGATGATCGTGCAGCGCCTCACCGAACCCGGCGACGACCTGATTTCCGGCCTGCTCACCGACGGCGACCCGGCCGAGCGCATGACCATGGTCGAACTGGCGACCACCCTGGGCCTGCTGCTCATCGCCGGTCACGAGACCACGGTGAACCTGATCGCCAACGGCACGCTTGCCCTGCTGCGCACCCCGGACGTCCTCGCTCGCCTGCGCGCCGACCCCGACCTCGCGCCCGCCGTCGTCGAGGAGGTCCTGCGCTACGACCCACCGGTGCAGCTGACCAGCCGCCTCACCACGGCCGACGTGCGCATCGGCGACACGAACGTGCCCGAGGGCGACCGGGTGCTCCTGCTGCTGGCCGCCGGGAACCGCGATCCGCGGCGGTTCGCAGACCCGGACCGGTTCTGGCCGGAACGCCCGGACAACCGGCACCTCGCGTTCGGCAGCGGCGTCCACTACTGCCTGGGTGCCGCGCTGGCCCGCATGGAGGGCCAGGCCGCGCTCACCGCGATCGCGACGCGACTGGCGGCCCCGCGGCTGGTCGCGGATCCTCCGCCGTACCGGCCGAACACGATCCTGCGCGGCCCGGCCGAGCTGCGCGTGGCGGTCGGCGCGTCGGCGCAGCGGTTCACCACGGCGTGACCCTGCCAAGGTGTGCAACCATATGCCCAGAACGCTCACCGGCAAAGCTGTGGCGAGTCAATGGGATCGACCTGAAGACTGGCGCGATTCAAAGAGCGTGCCCCCCGCGAAAGGTTGTGCATTGTCCACCGAGTTGCTCGTCAAGCGGTTCACGATCTCGGCCACGCCTGCTTGGGTTGCCGCGTACCTTCGCAACCCGGTGCACTATGTCAACCTGAACCCTTTCGTGACCGAAGTCAGGGATGTTCACCGTCTGGACGAGTCTGCCACGTTCACCGCTGTCGAACGAATCAAGGTCTTGGGTTCGATCCGTCGAAACAACTTGTTGCGCATCGAAGTTTCTTCCGATGCCGATAAGTGTGTAGCATACGATGTCACCGCCAAGGGTGGAATATCAGTACGTATTGAAACCGAAATCGCGGAGGTTGACGGCGGCACTCAAATTCGGGATTCGATTGAACTGACCGTTCCTGTGCTGGTGCGAAAATTTGCGGTGCGGCAGGCGCGGGCCGCTCAGGAATTCCGTGCCAATGCATTGATGGAGCTGGCTTCGGAACTCGGATGATGATCTTGGTTGTGGCTGATCGTTTGTCGTTGCGGTTGCTGTCCCCCATGACCACGCACGGCACCGGCCGGTTTCCCGTTCGAGGGTCATGAGCGCTGCCCCGTTCCTCGGGCTCGACCGCCAGATCGATCGTTGCCCCTGACCGTTGCGAAGGCTACCAGCACGACTGGATCGTGACCGCACAGCACGTCGAAGCCGACGGCGTTCCGCTGGAGCCGATTTGCCCGCTACGCGGGGACGGCCACGGTGCCGAGGACTCGCGTCACCGCTTCGGCGAGCGGCGTGCCGGATGCCGAGTGCCAGGCGACGATGACGTCCGGACGCAGCAGCAGAGCGCCGTCGGCGGGCAGGCAGACCTCGGCGAGCCACCCGGGGTGCGACACCGTGGCCAGGCGCAACCCGAGACGATCTGCTTCGGCGATCCAGCGTCCGTTGTCCGGGCCGGTGAGCAAGGTCGGACCGGGCCCGGCGAAGTCCACAGTGGACGTTTCCTCGTCGAGCCAGGCGTGGGGTACGCGCGTGCCGGGGCGGCCCGCCGGGGCGTAGTGGTCCACGGGCGCGGGATCGCGGCCGTCGGGTACGAACGCGCCGTCGGTGTACTGGGTGCCGAACATCGTCGCCAGGAGGTCGTCGTGCCGGCTGTCGGGCCTGGTGTAGGCGGCCAGCATGTCGCCGACGTGCCCGCGGACGGTGCTGGAGGCCTCGGCGATGGCGTAGCCGGCCGGGCGGCGTTCGGCCTCGTAGGTGTCGAGGAGGGCGGGCGCCGCCTGCCCGGCCACGACGGCGGCGAGCTTCCAGGCGAGATTGGCCGCGTCGGCGATGGCGGTGTTGGCTCCGGCCGCGGCCATCGGCGGCATCATGTGCGCGGCGTCGCCCGTCAGGAAGACGCGGCCGTCGCGGAACCGGTCGGCCACGCGCATCGCCGACTCCCAGGGCGACCGGCTGAGCAGTTCGACGTCGAGATCGGGCACGCCGATCACGATGCGCAGCAGGTCGTGCCAGTCACCGTCGCCGAGCGTGTGCGCCTCGGGGAAGTCGGCCGTCGAGAACAGCCACCGGTCCGTGCCGTTGACCGAGAGGAAGGCGCCCGAGGCCACCGGGTTGTCGATCTCGCACAGGTTGAACGGCTTGTCCCGCACCAGCTCGGTGAGATCGGCGCGGAAGTAGAGGTCGAGGTTGTCGGCGAGGTGGCCGTGCCCGCTGCGCGGTATGCCCAGGGCAGTGCGGACGGGGCTGCGTGCGCCGTCGGCGGCGATCAGGTAGTCCGCGGTCAGCTCGTAGGGTGCGCCGTCCGTGGGCTTCAGCAGCGCGGTCACCCCCTCGTCGTCCTGGGCGAAGGACACCAGTTCGGTGCCCAGCCGCACGGACACGCCCCGTTCCCGGGCGGCCCGGCGCAGGATCGGTTCCAGTACGACCTGCGGGCACAGGACGTTCGGACCCGGGCTCAGCTCGGGAATCCTCGCTTGCTGCTGCCGCCGTTGCCGCATGGTGCCGCCCAGTTCACGGACCTGGGCCGCGGCCAGCGTCGGACCGGCCAGCACCTCGGTGAACGACGCCAACGGCGCACTCGCCTCGGCGACCTCGGCCGCGAGGCCGAGCAGGCGGAACACCTCGGTGCTGCGCGGATTGAACCGGCGCGCCTTCGGCTGCGGCGACACACCGGTGTGCTTCTCGACCAGCACCGGATGCACCCCTTCCCGGCGCAGCAGCAGGGCGGCGGTCAGTCCGGCGATGCCGCCACCGCTGATCAGGACCGGAACGTGAGTGGTCATGGGGACTCCTCGAAGTAAAAGTGGCACGGTGCAACTGAGTACACCGTACAACTAGTGATATTGTCAATCCATGACTACCGGGATGGGCAGGCGGGAGCGCAAGAAGGCGGCTACCCACCAGGCGCTGGCCGACGCGGCCCTGCGGCTGTTCCTCGAACGCGGCTACGACAACGTGGGCGTCCGCGAGATCGCCGACGCCGCCGACGTGTCCACCACGACCTTGCAGAAACACTTCCCCAGTAAGGAATCCCTCGTCTTCGACCGGGACGCCGACATCGAGGAGGCCTTGATCGCCGCTGTGCGCGACCGCGCGTCGGGCACTTCAGTGCTCGCCGCGCTGCGGGACCACACGCTGGCCCGCGTCGAGCGCGGCGCCGCCGACGACGGGGCGTCGGAATTCGCGACCCTCGTGCGTAGCACGCCGGCGCTCGGCGAGTACTGGCGCCGAATGTGGATGCGGCACGAGGACGCGCTCAGCCGCGTCCTCGCCGCCGAAACCGGCGCACCCGAAACCGATCCGGGATGCGCCGCACTGGCCCACTTCGCGCTGGAAACCTCGGCACTCGCGATCCGCGCCGAAGATCCGGCCTGCACCGTCGAAGTCGCGTTCGCCATCCTCGAACACGGCTGGGGCGCCGCACCACGCTGAGCTGCTTCTCAGGTGACCCCACCGCCCCGTCCGCCCGCACCACGAAGCTCGCCCGAGCAGGTGACTGCGGTGCCGGCGAAGAACCAGCGCGCAGGCCGGGTCACTCCCTGCGCGGGCGCGACCGCCCGACTGTGTCCACCCCACTCACCGGGGACGAGGTCACCTCCCGCCCGATGAGTTCCGCATCCGGCGGACCCGGTTCCTCTGCGGCCACGACGTCGGCCTTCGCAGATGGCCGCGGCCGCGTAGAGCTACTCAACTCGCGGCGGTCTGGGAGCGGCATCGGCCCGGACCGCATCATAGTGTGGTCTGGTGGTGACGCTACGGGGAGGAGCGCGGGTTGAGCAGCGGTTTTGCGGTCACGCTCGAGGCATTGCGAACGGCGTCCGGTGCACCTCGTCGCGCGTCGAACGCAGTCGCCCAAGTGGATCTGGGCGACGCCCTGGCCCAAGTCGGTCCTGGCTTACCAGGGGGTGTCTCGGGCGAGGCCGCGCGACTGCCGGCCGACAAGTGGGGGCGGGCCGTTCCCGGCTGGGTTCACAACACGACCGGCTACGCCGATCAGCTGGCTGCCCGTTCGCCTCTACCAGGCTGATGACGCAGCGGCGGCCCAAGATCTGCGAGCCGCGGCCCGGCACGGCGGACGGATCCCCGCGTCGATCCGGGCGATCAAGGTCTCCAGCTCTGCGGCATCGATGGCCAAGATCGACGAACTCACCGAAGACGCCTGGGCCGCCCTGACCCGCGCTCGAGAGTCGGGTGATCGTCGCGGCACCGAACGCTTCGGCGCTCTCGTCGGACCTGCTGCCGCAAGGGGATGCGACGCATCCAGCCGGTCGCACTCGCGAGTCCTATGACGACGCGCGCTTGCCCATGCGCAGGATCAAGGCGACCGCGTCCTTCGAGTGGGCTGTCGGCGTCAGCACCTCCTGCAAGAGCAGGCCGCGTATCGCGGCAACGGTGACGGTGGCCAAAGTCAGCGCTTCCTCGGTGTCGAGACCTTCGCGTTCCGCGAGCGAGGCCAGCATCTTGGTCAGGTCGTCGAGCGAGTCGATGAACTCGCGGAAGTCCTCGGGGCGGTACGCGGCGAGCCCTACGACGTGGAAGAAGCCGCGGACCCGCGACAGCTGCTCCGGGCGCGTGTAGGTCCGCCAGATCGCCAGGACGAGGTCCTCGAAGGTGCCTTGCCGGGCGGCCTCGAGCAGTACCTCGTTGTCCCGGGACCGCTGCGCCTTGAGCATGGCCGCCAAGACGCCCGGAAGCGAACCGAAGTGGTATCGCAGGAGGGCGTGGCTGGTCTCGGCCCTGGCGGCGATCTCACGGAGCGACACCTCCGGCGCGGGAAGGGCCTCGCCGAAGGCGTCGAGAAGCCGGGCCAGGAGACGCTCGCGTGCGTCGCCGTTGCGTTCCGTGCTTGACAGGCTCACTCCGACAGTTTATCCATTGGAAAAGAGAGACGCCAGTGGAGGGACCGACTCGTGAAACGGTGTCAAGTGGTCGGCGCGACGGTCGTCGACGGATCGGGGCGCGACCCGGTCGACGTCGACGTCAGCGTCGAAGACGGGTGCATCACCCAGGTCGGTGCCCCCGGCGCCCACGTCGAGCGACTCGATGCCGAGGGCCTGACGATGACGCCCGGCCTGATCGACGCGCACGTCCACTTGGGCCTGTCGAGCCCGATCCAGCCGCAGTTCTCGTTCCGGATCAGCGCCGCCGAACTCGCGGCGGACATCTTCGCCGCGGCCGGCGCGACGCTCGACGCCGGCTTCACCACCGTCCGGGACACCGGCGGGGTCGACGGCGGCCTCGTCACCACCATCGCGAAGGGCAAGGTTAGGGGGCCACGCGTCCTGTCGTGCGGACCGGTCCAGTGCCAGATCGGTGGCCACGGCTACTACGGAGCCGAGTGGGAACCCACCGAGCTGTGGAGCAGTCACCACCTCCCCGGCCTGTGCGCCCTGTCCACGATGTCCGGCAACGCCGACGAGCTGCGGCACAACGTGCGCGAGGCCTTCCGCCGCGGAGCCTCCTTCCTGAAGCTCTGCGTGACCGGCGGGGTGGTCGGCGCGCACGACCGGCTGACCGACACCCAGTTCACCGTCGAGGAAATCGCCGTCGCCGTCGAAGAAGCCGCGGCGCGGGGCACCTACGTGACGGTGCACGCCCACAACAACGACGGCATCCGCAACGCGGTCGAGGCCGGGGTGCGCTGCGTCGAGCACGGCACCGATCTCGACGAATCCACGGCCACCCTGATGGCCACTCACGACGTCGCCCTCGTGCCCACGTTCGCCGTCGTCGAGCAGCTGCTGCACGACACCGCCGGCGCCGGCCTCGACGCATCGACCCGCGATCGGGTGCTGGGTGTCCGCGAGCGGATGACCGAGGCGCTCGCCGTCGCCAAGGAGGCCGGCGTGCGGATCGGGCTGGGTTCCGACCTCATCGGCCCGGCTCAGGACCGCCGCGGCGAAGAGCTCAGGCTGCGCGCGAAGCTCGAAACACCCATGGACGCCCTAGTGGCGGCCACCAAGACCAACGCCGAGATCCTCGGCCTGTCCGGCCAGGTCGGGGTCATCGCTCCCGGCGCGCAGGCCGACCTCGTGTTGTGGAACGGCAACCCGGTCGAAGACCCGGAGCTGTTCGCCGATCCCGCCAACGCCGTCCTCGTTCTGAAGGCCGGCCGAATTGTGAAGGACCTCCGATGAGCACCATGTGGCAGGGCTGCCTCGCCGACACCGACTACTTCGAGCTGCGTTCCGGTGGAGGGCACGACTACGGCGTCTGGGTCACCACGCCACCGGGCTACGACCCCGCCACGACGCAGGCGCCCGCCGTGTACGTGCTCGACGGCAACTGGGCCGTGGGCATGACGGCACCGCTCATCGTCACCCAGAAAGACCCCATGCAGCAGCTCCGGCCCTACATCCAGGTCAGCGTCGGCTACGCGGGCGAGCATGCCCAGCACTGGGCACGGCTGCGCAACCGAGACCTCGTGCCGCCCGGCGAGCCCATCGCCCCGGAGTTCGTCGACGCCGTGGAGACGGGAATCCGAACGGGTGCGATGACCCGTGAGGAAGCCGACGCCTACCTCGCCGAATTGAAGGAAACCCACGCCGACGAGTTCCTGGGCTTCCTCACCGAGGAACTGCACCCGCGGATCGAACGCGACTACGGCACCGCCGCGAGCGGTCACGGCCTCTTCGGCTACTCCTACGGCGGACTGTTCAGCCTCTACACCTGGCTCACCGGCAGCACGCTCTTCGAGAGCATCGGGGCGGGCAGCCCCGGTGTCGTCGGTGAAGACAGCCAGGTTTTCGCGATGCTCGAGAAAAGGGGTGACAGCCTGCCTGCCGCCAAGCTCCACCTGACCGTCAACGACCGAGAGCTCCTCGGAGACCTGGCCGTCTACCAGAACCTCGCGAAGAACGCGGCCACCGTCCTGCACCGCCTGACCGCCCGCGGCGCGGCTGTCACCAGCGCGGTCCTGCGCGAAACGCACGTGACCGGCCTGCAGGCCTCGTTCCTCAGCTACCTCAGGACCTGCCGTGCCCGGTGAGCGCCCGAGTGCCGATGTGGTCGTGATCGGGGCCGGGGTGATCGGTTCGTCGATCGCCCTCGAGCTGGCGCGGGCGGGGCACCGCGTTGTCGTGCTCGATCGGGCCGCCGGGGCCGGACAGGGGTCCACCTCGGCCTCGAGTGCGATCGTCCGGTTCACCTTCTCCACCACCGCCGGGGTGGCGACGGCGTGGGAGGCGCACTTCGGCTGGCTCGACTGGGCCGGCCACCTCGGACACGACGTCGGCGACCTCGCGGTGTTCCGCAAGAGCGGGCTGGTCATGCTGGACGTCGAGGCGGCTCCGCGCGCGTCATGGCTTCCGTTGTTCGACGAGATCGGTGTCCCCTACGAGGAATGGGACAGCGCGACCCTGGCCGAGCGCGTTCCGGGTATCGACACCGGCCGCTATTGGCCGCCGAAGCGACTCGACGACGAGGAATTCTGGGAGGACGCGAAAACCTCGCTCGGTGGCGTGTACACCCCGGATGCCGGGTACGTCTCGGACCCGGGCCTCGCCGCCGTGAACCTCGCCGCCGCGGCTTCGGCGTGCGGGGCGGAGTTCCGCTTCCGCAGCACGGTGACAGCGGTGGAGAAGGCCGGCGGGCGCGTGCGGTCGGTGCGGCTGTCGGACGGCACCCGGATTCCCTGCGCCGTCGTGGTCAACGCGGCCGGCCCGTGGTCGGGCGCGGTGAACCGGTTGGCCGGCGTGGGATCCGGCTTCACGGTCGGGGTGCGCCCGATGAGGCAGGAAGTGGCGCACGTGCCCGTCCGGGAGGGCTACGGCGGGCCGGTGGTGGCGGACATGGATCTGGGCACGTACTTCCGCGGTGAAGTCGGCGGGGACCTGCTCGTCGGCGGAACGGAACCGGAGTGCGATCCGCTGCAGTGGACCGACGACCCGGACACCGTCGACGTCCACCCGACGGCCGCGGTCTTCGAGGCGCAGGTGACGCGGGCCGCGCGGCGGTTGCCCGACCTGGCGGTTCCGAACCGGGCGCGCGGCGTCGTGGGCGTGTACGACGTCGCCGACGATTGGACGCCGATCTACGACCGCACCGAGCTCGAGGGCTTCTACGTCGCGATCGGAACGAGCGGCAACCAGTTCAAGAACGCACCGGTCGTGGGGCAGCTGATGACGGAGCTGATCAACCGGGTGGAGAACGGCGCCGACCACGACGCGGTGCCCGTCCGGTTCCGGGCCCCGCGGACCGGCCTGGAGATCGACCTGGGTGCGTTCTCCCGCAAACGCGACCGAAACACCGCGAACTCGGGCACGGTGCTGGGTTGAGCCGGACCTCGGACAGCCGTCGACCGCCCATGCCGCTGGTCGATCGTCACCACGCACGCTCATGGCTCCTCGTAACGTCAGGGGGCGGCTCTGACGGGGGTGGGTTTGCACCCCGCCGGCCCAGAACCCGGCGTGGTCGACCTGGCCGGGCGCACCCTGCGCAAGCTGGTCGACTGAGCCCGGTGTACGGACGATCCGAGTAGCCCGACCACGATGCTGCGGCTTTCTGCGTGCCGAAATCACGTTGGCCGACCGGCTGTCGTCGCACGCATCCGTCCTTCATGGACGCGGCGATGTCGCCGACGTAGCCGCGGCAGCGCCGACGGTCGGTCTTCGACAACGGGCAACGGCGAAGCCTCGCCGTGTAGGACGTTATACAGGCGTAGGCGGCTCGACAGGCCGTCAAGACCGCGCGTCGTCACAGGGCTGGCAGCGCGACATGGCCGGGCACCTCATCGCCGGACACGGCCCGATCGGCGCTGCCACCTTCGACGCTGGCACCTCACGCCGCATCCCCTGGCCGCAGCGACCTCACGCCGCCCAGCTGACAGCGCCGCCGACTACCCGACCGCGTCCACGCCTGGTCACGGGTGGCGACGTCAGGAAAAGTGCAGCCGGGATACTAATGGGTCAAGTAGCAGAACTTCGGTACGTTCGCCAACGGGTCAGCGCCAAAAACCGAGGCGGTGCAAGGGGTGCCACCGCTGAAGGTCCGGTAAAGGTAGGCGCCATTCGCACCGAAGGCCACCGTTTGTTCGTTGGCGAACGAACAATTCCCGGTCTCCTCGGCGCACTTGACGGGATATCCGGCCGGCGGCCCAGTCCGGGAGTAGCATTGCTTTTCCGTGCCGTAAATCGGATCGTTTCCGAACGTGCCGACGTCACAGTCGATGGGGCCGTTTGCTGTGCCGAAGGCGTAAGCTCCGTTTGCGCCATAGGCAACTGGCTGCGCGCCCGCGACGGCGCATGTGCCATTCTGGGATGCGCATTGAGTCCAGGTGCCCGGCGAACCGTTCGGAGCTGAATAGCAATTCTTCGGAACGTCGGCCAGTGGATCGCCGCCAAAAGCGGTCGCGGTGCAGTCGGTCCCGCCGGTGATGGTCTTGAAACGAAAGGCGCCGTTGGCGCCGAAGGCCACCTCCCGCGTTCCATCGACATTGCAGGCGCCCCCTTCAGCCGCACAGGACGTGTACCCGCTCGGACCACCGAGCGGCGCCAGATAACATGACTTCAGGATTCCCGGGACCGGATCACGACCGCCGAAGCTGGCTGACGAACACGGGGCCGGACCGGTGATCACCTGGTACGAGTACGTGCCCGCGCCGAAGGCGATCACCTGGGTACCGCTCGGCACGCAATTCTGCCATTCGGGAGCACACAACGTGTACCCGTCGGGCAGTTCGCCGGCCCACAGCGATGTCGCGAAGCTCGATTTCACTGCGGCTGGTGACGTTTCGGTGCCGCGGCCTGACGCGGGTGGCGGTGTTGTGCCGGCCGTGTTCCGCGGGCCGGCAGCAGCCGGGCCGGTTGTGCCGGCGTAGCTGTAACCCAGGATCACCGCGGCAACCACCATGGCGACAACGGCTACGCCCCCAGCTGCGATAGGCCAGCGCCGGCGGGCGGATCTCCACCGGGATGCCGGGGTCGCGGCCGGACCGGCTGCCGGCAGTATCCGGGTGAGGGGCGATGACACACCCTCCAGCAGAGTGTGTCCGTCACTGACTCCCGTGAGCAGCCGGCGAAGGTCGGCTTGCTGTCGCGTGACGAGCTCGTGCACCGCAGGAGGCCAGGCCGACTCCGACGGCAGCACTTCCCCGATCAATGTCAGCAGCTGAGCCGCAGAGGGCCGCCGCCCCGGGTCTTTGTCCAGGCACCTGCCGACGACCTCACGTAGTCGCAGCGGGATTGTGCTGAGGTCCGGTTCGGAGTGCACAACGTTGTACAGGGTCTGCAGGACCGAGGCGCCGCTAAACGGATCATGTCCGGTACAGGCCAAAAACAGCACCGCACCCAGGGAGAAAACGTCGCTGGCCGGGGTTGTCGGCCGCCCCATGACCTGTTCCGGCGACATGTATCCGGGCGAACCGACCACCTGACCGGAGCCGGTCAACGTGTTGCCGTGGCCATCGGTGGCCCGCGCGATGCCGAAGTCGATCACCCTCGGGCCGTCCGCGGCGAGCAGAACGTTCGTCGGCTTGAGATCGCGATGTATCAAGCCAACACGATGGATCTCGATCAGCGCGGCAGCGAGTCCTGCAGCCAAGCGGCAGGTTGGTTCTTCCGGCAGCGGGCCGATCGCGTCCACCATCGCGCGCAGTGACGGCCCGGGCACGAACACCGAAACAAGATACGGTTCCTGCACGTCAAGATCTGCGTCGATCACCGCGGCGGTGTAGGCGCCGGACACCTTGCGGGAAGCAGCCACTTCGCGGCGGAACCGTGACCGGTACTCGTCATCCTGGACGAACCGTGAATGCACCTGCTTGAGCGCGACCAGCCGCCCGTCCGGAGCGGCGCACAGCAACACTCGGCCCATTCCTCCCTGGCCCAGTTCGGCAATCGTCCGGTACGGTCCGACCTTCGCGGGGTCGGACGTCCCCAACGGTCTCATCTCAACCTCGCGATCAGTCGAACTGTGGAGCAGGTGTTCCATTCCCGGGAGTGCGGCCTTGCGGAAGGCATCCAGCCGGCCAGCAAGAAGAAAAGCACCTTCGAACTCTTATGGACGTTCCGTTCACGTTCTCCGCGAGGATACTCACGTCGGATCGGGCAGCCAAGGGCGGCGCTCCGTCTCATCGGCTGACCGTCCGTCCCGACGGAGGCACCAAGCGCGACGCCGCGGCGAGAGGCACGCCGTGATCTCCGAAACGGGCGCACGATCGCCGATGGCCGGTTGGTTTTCCGGGCCGGTTCCGCAAAAAGGGCCAACTCCCCGGCGGCCCCGGTGAACGAACGACCGTCAGATGTGAATGTTCATGTCGCCCACGTACCACACGCCTTCCTTCTTCTTCACCTTCAAAGAGAGGGTGAACGAGCTCGTATCACCCGACGAGCCGATCAGCTCGAGGTCGCGCAGCGTCTTGTCGCCGATCTTGATCGAAGTGTCCGGCACCGAGGCGGAATCACCCTGTACGTCGACGTCGTCGACTTCGACGTTCACCTCGGGCGGCAACGGGATACCCGGCTTGGCCCACGCGTCGTGGAGTTGCTTCATCGCGTTGACAGCGTCACCGCCGCTCGCGCACATCTTCGCCGGGTCTCCGGCTTCGGGCGGCGCCACGGCCGCACTCGACTGGCAGGCCTTGACGTAGTCCTCGTTGAGGACCTGGGTGACCCACTTGACCACCGCGAGGCCGGCGGTATGACCGCCACTCGGGATGCTCGCGCTTTCCGACGTCGTCGACGGCGCGGAACCGGCGACCTGGTCCTGTGCCGGAGAAACCGGCACCGCAGTCCCGCTCACCGAACCGAGTTTCCCGTTGCACGCGGTCAGCCCCAGCGAAAGACCGATTCCCGCCACCGCCAGGATTCCTGCACGAGACACGCGGCCAAGACTCACGGCACCAGACCGTTCGTTTTCCACCAGTACTCCTCGTCGACTGTCCACTGTCACCACACTCACCCTGATCTCGTTCCTGCATTTCGGTTGTACGCTCGTCCTTCGCGCCGTCCGCCGGCGCCGGGGAGCAGCCATCTCCGGGCCTTCCTGGACGCGCTTGAAGATCTGGGGTGTCTCAGCGTCGACACCGGCCACCGGAGCTTCGGCCCCGGCTGTGAGTACGGAGGCCGCAACAACCAGGTTTCCCTGGCACGAAACCGAAGGTGAGACGTAGCCCGTGGCATATCGCTCCGACAAGCACGATCGAGTCTCCGGCGTACCGAACCCTTCCGAGAGAACCCAGATCACGGTGTTGCCTCGGATGCGCCGTACGTGGGTCCGGAGCTCGGCGGCATGCCCTGATCCAGGAGGTCAGTGCCGGGGTGGCGGGCATTCGCCGGTCTCGGCGCCAATGGAGTTGATCTCCGCGTTCGAACGCGGATCCCCCGTGTAGTCACGCAAGTCCGTGCACGACCCAGCCCGCGTCGCCGCGACCGGCGCGCCGCCGCCAGAGCCACCGGCTGGAGCAGCGGGCGGGCTACCCGGTCAGCGCCAGCCCCATGCGCTTTCCGCTGGTCACAGGCGCGACTGGCCTCTTCGAACCGAAGGGAGTCTTCATGGGTTCGCCTCCTGGATTGATGTCCTGAGCACCCGTAAAGACGTGCTGTCGCATGCACCGTTGCCTGGTTGCCCGATCGTGCAACGAGCGACGCCCCTTCGTACTCCTCGTGGTCGAGGATCGTGCAAATCAGGCGATGGCGTCGTGGCGGGCAAGCGCCAGTCGACGTACTCGACGGTCGCGATTTCCAGGTCGTCGAGACCGCGCCAGGGACCTTTGGTTGCGGACGAGTTCGGCCTCGCCGGCGGATCCGACCGAGGTGACTCCGCCGGCCTCGTCGAGCCCCCTGGGTGTAGCGGATGGCCCGGGTGCGCGCGGTTCTGGCGGTGGAGGAGGATGCGGCAGTGGCTTCCGCCGACCTGCACAACGCGCCTGACCAGCCCGATGACGCTGGGCAAGCCCCTTCAGCGCCGCGGGTGATCGGCGGGCGTTACCGGTTGGGCACGATGCTCGGGCGCGGCTCGATGGGCACGGTGTGGGCGGCCTACGACGAACTGTTGCGGCGGGACGTGGCAGTGAAGGAAGTCCTGCTGCCGCCGGGGATGCCCCACGGCGCGGCCATGGAGTTGCGGGAACGGGCCATGCGGGAGGCGCGCGCGATCGCCGCGCTGTCGCATCCGAACCTGGTGACCGTGCACGATGTGGTTCGTCAGGACGACGAGCCGTTCGTGGTGATGGAACTGGTCCCCTCGGTCAGTCTGGCTGCGCTGATCGCCGAGCGTGGTCCGCTGGACCAGGCGCGGGCCGCCGCGGTCGCGGACGCGGTGGCCGCGGCGCTGCAGGCGGCCCACCGGCGCGGTATCACCCACCGCGACGTGAAGCCGGGCAACGTGCTGCTCGGCGAGGACGGGCTGGTCAAGCTCACCGACTTCGGCCTGGCCCGCAGCGTCTCCGAGACCACCCTGACCGGCGCCGGGCTGATGATGGGCACTCCGGCCTACATCGCTCCGGAGCTGGCCAGCGGCAAGCCCACCACCCCGGCGGCGGACCTGTGGGAGCTCGGGGCGACCCTGTTCGCCGCCTTGGCGGGCCGGCCGCCCTACGACGTGAACGACGACCCGCTGGCCACCGTGCTCGAGGTCGTGCACGGTGACGTGCCGAGACTGGCAGCGACCGGGCCACTGCGCACGGTCGTCGCCGGGCTGATGGTCAAGGACCCGGCAGCGCGGATGCCGCTGACCGAGGTGCGCAGGCTGGTGCGGCCCGTGCTGCCCGACCCCGGCCAGTCGCTCTGGGACGTTCCCCCGGCCACGGGCGACGCCTGGGCGCTCCCCCGCGATTCCCCGCAGGGTGGAGCGTTCGCCTCGGCCGTCGGGGCCGCGTCGGCGAGCGAGCCCGCTCCGTTGGCCTCCGGCCCGGGACCGCTGCCGTTCGCGGAGCCACGCACCTCCCCGGCCGCGAAGTCCCACCACCGGCATCGTGGCCGCGTCCTCGGGTTGACCGCCGCCGCGCTGGCGGTCACGGCACTGGCCGTCGGCGGGATCATCGTCTTCCGGCCGACCGGCGAGAACCCTCCTGCCCCGGCCTCGGCTCCCGCCCGCAGTCCTTCACCGACCCCCTCCCCGAAGGTCAACTTCGCCGACCACACCGGCACCATGAGAGTGGGTGACGAGCCGGGTACGGCCTTCACCCTCAAGGTCCCCGAGACCTGGGTCGAGTACGCCGATCCACACGCGAGTGGTGGCCCGCCGCCCGTCGGCATCGTCAACTACGTCTCGCCGGACGCCCGCCAGGAGATCAGGGTCGAACGCCTGGCCGGCTTCTACGACATCCATCCCAGCACCGAGGATTACGTCGACAACCTGCTGATACTGCCGGGAGTGGTACACGACGGCGCCCAGGTGACCACGGCCGAACCATCCTCACCTGCGACTGTGGACGTGTTCTACCGCAGCCGCGACCTCGGACAGGCCCCCGGCCGCAGCACCAAGCTCCGTGCGCTGCCCCACGGCCGGGACCTGTGGACGGTGGCGATCACCGTCCCCATCGACCACGAACCGGACCTGCCCCGGCTGTTCGCCGACGTCGCACCCAGCTTCACACCGTCCGGCTGAAGCCCCTGCGGATCCGGGCCTGATCCGTCATCGACATCGTCCTGGGTCCCGCGGGCGAATTTTGGCCGGGCTTCCGACCTGCGGTCCTGCCGGTCGCCGACGCGACAACACGGGTGCGCCGTCCACCCCTTGCCGGGCGGATACGAAAACGAGCGAGGCATCGGGCCGGAGAGCCGGCATCAACTGCGGCAACGGCTTCTACCGAAGGTCGACTTGGGGGACGAGTGCGTCACGCAGACGACGCGCCGCGACGGCGAGAGCCGCGACGCCGTCTTCTCCGAGTGGCTCGACGAAATGCTTCTGCAAGCTCACGAGATGCACCTCGGTTGCCCGCTCCAAGGCACGAAGACCCTCTTCGGTCAGTTCGGCGTAGGACACGCGTCGGTCGTCGGCACACGGCGTCCGGCGCACCAGCCCGTCGGCGGCCAGGCGGTCGATCATGCGCGTCATGCCGCCCGTGGTGAGGGAGAGCTGCCGGCTGAGTTCGACCTGACGCAGCCGGCGTCCGGGAGACCGGCCGAGCCGGATCAACGCTTCGTAGCTGCTCAGGGACATGCCGACGTCCCGGCGCAGCTCTTCGTCGAGCCGGCGCACGAGCGCGCTTTTTGCCTCGACGAAGAGGCCGATGGCCGTCAGTCGCTCATCGTCCAGCAGCGGGTCGGGATCAGGCACGCCTCCACTATTGCTGAACAGTCAGTAGTTGACAACACAGGGACCACGGTGGAACCTTAGATCGCTGATCCGTCAGCTATCAACTGGTCAGCGAACCGCGCTACGTGACCACCCGGAGACGACGATGTCCGTTTCATCTCTCGTTCGCCATGAGATCGCCCACCTCGCCCACGCCGAGCTCTTCACGGCCGACCTCGGTGGGTCACTCTGGTTCTTTCAGACCCTGCTCGGCATGCGGGAAACCGGCCGCCGGGGCGACTCGGTCTACCTCCGCTGCTACGAGGACCCCTACCACCACAGCCTCAAACTCACCGCCGCCGACCAGCCGGGACTCGGCATGCTCGGCTGGCGGACCACGTCACGGGACGCATTCGACCGACGGGCGGTGGCACTCGACGAGGCCGGCTTGGGCACCGGTCCCACCGACGGTGACCTCGGGGTCGGCCCCACCTTCGGCTTCACCTCACCGGACGGGCACCCGATGGAACTCGTCTGGGACGTGGAGAAGTACCGGGCATCGGAATCGCTGCGCTCGCCGATCCTGACCCGGCCTTCGAAACGTCCCCTGCAAGGCATTCCGCCGCGGCGCCTGGACCACGTCAACCTGATGGCGTCCGACGTGACCGAGCAGAAAACGCTCTTCGAGCAGACGCTCGGTTTCGGCACCCGGGAGACGGTCGTGGACGGACCGACCGAGATGGGCGCGTGGATGAGCGTCAACGCGCTGGGACACGAACTCGCCATCATGAAGGACGCCACCGGGAGCCGGGGACGGCTGCACCACCTCGCTTTCTGGTACGGCATCCCGCAGCACAACACCGACTTCGCCGAGATCTGCCGCGACTACGGAGTCCGCATCGAAGCGGGTCCCGACGTGCACGGCGTCACCCAGGGTGCGTTCCTCTACGTCTTCGAACCCGGGGGCAACCGCATCGAGCTCTTCGGCAACACCGGCATCCTCCAGTTCGAGCCGGACTACGAGACCCGCGTGTGGGACCTGAAGGAGTTCGCCACGGGCGCCGGGCTCGCGATCGGCGGCACGACCATGCCTCCGGAGTTCATGATCTACGGCACCCCGCCCACCGCCGAGCAGGCCGGAATGGTGACCGGGCGAACCGCCGGCGCACGGACATGACCGGCCGAGCGGCCATCGGTGCCGACGCCCCGGAGGTCGGGTGGAGCGTCTCGGCCGGCGGCATCAAGACCTACTACCACGACATCGGTTCCGGCCCGCCGGTGCTGCTCCTGCACGGCTCCGGCCCCGGAGTGACTGCGCAGGCCAACTGGCGCGCCGTGATTCCGTTGCTGGCGAAGAACTTCCGGGTCATCGCCCCGGACCTGCTCGGCTTCGGGAACACCGTCGCGCCGGAGGGCACCCGGTACGATCTGGACACCTGGACGACCCACCTGGCCGACTTCGCCGACGCGCTCGGGTTGAGCAGAATCTCACTGGTGGGCAACAGCTTCGGCGGCGCTCTCGCGCTCAAGCTGGCCACCGTCCACGAGGAACGGATCGACCGCCTCGTCCTCATGGGCAGCGTCGGGATCGACTTCCCGATCACCCCGGGACTGGAACAGGTCTGGGGATTCACGCCGTCGCTCAAGAACATGCGAGACCTGCTCGACCTGTTCGCCCACGACCGTACGCGTGTCACCGATGACCTCGCCGAACTCCGGCTCGCCGCGGCCACCCAGCCGGGAGTCCAGGACGCCTTCGCGGCCATGTTCCCGGCCCCTCGCCAAGCACGGCTCCAAGCCCTCGCCGTGGCCGAACAGGACATCGCCTCGCTGACCCGCCCGACCCTGATTCTGCACGGACGCGACGACCAGGTCATCCCGCTCGAGACGTCCTTGCGTCTCCACCGCCTCATCAGGCCGTCACAGCTACACGTGTTCGGCGAATGCGGTCATTGGGTGCAGATCGAGCGGCAGGACGAATTCGCCTCGTTGGTCACCTCATTCCTCAAGACCGACAGGACTTGATCTCCCTCTCGCGCTCGGCCGGAGCGGGCAGTGCGCTGCGGCGTGCGCCGATCATGGGATTCCCACCGCACGTCAGACGCAGTCGTCGAGTTGACGTCCGACGACAGGCAACGCATCGAGGGGCCGCGGCGCAGGTCCAGCGGCCGCGCGTCCCCTCCGTCGCCGTGATCAGGCCCGGGTCGGGTCCTGCTTCCCCCGCCCGACGGCGGCGAGAAAACCGGCAGCCGGGCGGATTCCCGGCTGCCGGTTTCGATTTCCCTGGAATCAGGGGTGGTAGATCTCCTTGACCGTGGCGATCTGGTCGTCGCCGTTCACGCTGATCTGCGCGAGCACCGGGTTGGCGTCCTTCAGCTGCTGGAGCAGCCGGTCCTGGCTGCACGGCCCGTTGCCGTAGCCCTGGCCGTCGATGGTGACCGATTCGCCGGGGCACAGGGTGGCCGCGCTGAACACCTTTCCGCCCTTCTGCAGCGGAAGCCGGTAGGTCTTGCCGTCGAGCGGCACGTAGTGGCTGTTGTCCGGACCGCCGTCCTGGCGGGTGACCAGCTGGAAGCGGACCATCTGCACGCCGGCGTCATACCCGGCGAACTGCACCGTTTGAGTGGTGTTCGGGAACAGGCGGACCGGCGTCTTGCCGACACCGGCCGAGGGCCTGGTCTCCAGCTGCAGGGAGCTGTTCGGCACGCCACAGACCACCGCACCCTGACTGCCGCCCGCGGAGTCCGCCTGACGGGCGCAGGTCCACTTTCCCTGGACGTCGAGAACCCGCTCGCCCGGGCCTTCGGCCTGCGGCAGTTTCTGGTAGTACTCGGTGATCACGGTGAAAGCCTCGGTGCAGCCCGGCGTGGTGCCGTCGGTGGCGGCCACCGCGATCAGGTCCATCTTCGGCCGTCCTGGTGCGCCGACCTGGCCGCCGTGCAGGCTGCAGTTGACGTCGCCGTTCGGCGCGGTGCCGGAATCCGCGGCGCTCAAACCTCCGGTGGCCGCCCCTTGGCCGCCGCCTTCCGGCACCTGCTCCGCGGCCGCCGGCGCCGCCGCGTTCTGCACCGGAGAACCCGTGCCCGCGGCATTGTTCCCGGTGCACGCGGAAAGCAGAGCGGTGGTGGCGAATGCCCCGGCGACCATGGCGATTTTGATTGTCTTCTTAGCGGTGAATTCCATCTTGGCGCCCCTCTCGCAGCTTTTGTTGAAGCTTTGTCTCCGAAGACGTCGGAAACGGAATCACGTTGCTCCTGGGGGCCGCCAGGCCGCAGGGTTGCCCGAAAGTCCGGCTGTCCTGTTCCTACGGGCAGTACTCGGCCGGCTTCGCAACCTGGGCGCCACCCACTGAACATCCACAGCCCGGTACGCACCCGCCGCCGCTGGTCAGAGGCCGGGGTGCAGCCTCGACGTGCAGCGCGGCCGGCTCGACCAGCCAGGACACGGCCGGCTCATCCGTCCGGCCGGACCGGTGTCCCGCCAACTCGGTGTCCACCGCACGGGAGAACCCTCAGCTTGCAGGTGGCGTGCCGGAAGCGGTTGATCCAGCCGCTCAGGGCCAGGTTGACTCTGCCGATCACAGCACCCCTGCCAGGCGGATGGGCTCAGCGTTGAGGTGCGGTCTGGGCCCAGCTGTTGGTGCTGAGGGAGGACCAGTAGTTGTCGAGCAATCGACCGAAGGCGTCGGAGTTCGGCAGCTCGAGGTCCTCCGGTGGCAACTCGCGGCGCTGGGCCGGCAGGCCGATCCCGGCGATGATCTGCTCCACGCCGCCAGGCGCGTAGCCGTTGAGGACGTGCGTCTCCTGGGTGGTCGTGAAGGCGTGATCGGTGCCGCGAGGTATCCAGATCGAGTCTCCTGCCGTGGCCGTGACGTGGCGTTCCCCCAGCTGCATGGCCATCGCTCCGCTGAAGACGAAGAACCACTCGTCGACGTTGTGGACGTGCAGTGGCGGCCCGACCCCCGTCCGCATCCACTGCTCGATGACGGAGAACGAGCCGCCGGTCTGGTGGATGTCGGCGAGGATGATCCAGAGCGTGCCGTAGAACCAATACGCCGGCGCGTCGTCTTTACTGGCGACGAAGCCGTCTCGGTCCGGGAAAACGGTGGTGGAATTTCGGGTGTTTCCGGGTGATGACATCGATCCTCCTCGGCTGATGGACGTTTGTGTCGCACTTTCAGAGGTCGCCGAACGAGCGTAACGCCGCTCGTGCGACCCGCTCCCCCGCTTCCGGTACGAAATGTCCGGCATCGCCGAGGACCAGCGGAGCCGGGCAGCCACGGATGTGGCCTCGCAACGCTTCCACCGCCTCGACGTCCGGGTCGTTCGCGCCGATGGCCATGAACGAGTCGCCCGACCATTCTTCGGTCCAGAACTCGAGCGCCGCCCGGGATTCGGCGACGCCGTCCATCTCGGGCTCGACCATGGCCAGGCCGGGAAACGTCCGGGCGCCGGCCTGGAAGCGACCGTCGGGAAAGGGAGCGTCGTAGGCGGCCACCTCCGCGTCCGTGAGCCCCGGTGCGGAGTCCCGGATCCATTGCCCCACCGGCAATTCAGGGGTGTTGCGAACCTGCGATCGCCACTCGTGGAAGTGCGGGCCCAGCGGTTCGCCCACCGGCAGGCTCGTGTTCATGACGAACAACCTGTCGAGCGCGGAACGGAAGGCCGCGTCCACGGGCAGCGTCAGCCCCAGCGTCCCACCCCAGTCCTGGACGACCAGGGTGATGGTGCCCAGGGCAAGACGCTCGACCAGGCGAAGCAGGAACGTTCGATGAAAGGGAAAGGTGTAGGCGGAATCCTCGATCGGCTTGTCCGAGCGGCCGAATCCGAAGAAGTCGGGGGCAACGCACGTCGGCTCACCGTGCAGGCAGAGGAAGGTACGTCCGGCGTCCCGCGGCCCCAGGTCCAGGTAATGCGCACGAAGTCCTTCGTACCCGGGAAGATCGTCCACGTAGTTCGGGGGGAACGGGAAGCCGGCGAGGTCGCCGAAGCGATCGTCGGGTGTTCGGAGTGCTGTCATGGGGCTCATCGGTTCTCCAGGGATTCGGCCGGACGCGAGCTCGACGGTGCCGGGCCGGCCGGTCATTCTCGGCGGCTCCGGGCGTACGCGTCTTGGATGGCATCGGCGAGGCTGGTCGGCGACCGGCCCAGCACGTGGGCGAGGTCCTGACTGTCGGTCTGCAGGTCGCCGTGGGCGATGGAGGCGTCCAGCGCGGCGACGAACCGTGCCGTGTCCTCGCCCATGCCCGTGCTCTGCAGAGCCGCGACATATTCCCCGGCGGGGAGGTCGCGACAGACCACCGGGGTGCCGGTGACCTCGTGGACGACCTGAGCCAGTTCGGCGAGCGTGAAAGCCGGACCGCCGAGTTCGTAGGTCCGTGCCTCGTCGCCGTCCTGCGACAACACGACCACGGCGGCCTCGGCGTAGTCCTGGCGAGTCGCCGCCGAGATGGCGCCCGTACCGGTGGCGCCGACGATTTCGCCGCGCTCCAGATAGGCCCCCAGCTGATCGGTGTAGTTCTCGGTGTACCAGCCGTTGCGCAGCGAGACGAACGGCACGGCTGCGGCGCGCAAAATCGCTTCGGTGTCGCGGTGTTCCCCGGCCAGCGGATTGGTGGAGCCGTCGACGTTGAGCATGCTCGTGTAGACGATGCGCGAGACACCGGTCTTCTCGGCAGCCTCGATGACGTTGGTGTGGTGGGCCACCCGCCGGCCCGCTTCACTGCTGGACACCAGCAGGAGCCGGTCCACGCCGGCCAGCGCGGCGGTCTGCGCCTGGGGGTCGCCGTAGTCCGCCGCACGCACCTGCACGCCGAGCGCGCTCAGGTCGGCGGCCTTGCCCGGGGTACGGGCGAGCGCGACGACCTCGTGGGCGGCCACGCCGCGAGCGAGCAATGCGCGGACGGCCAGGCGGCCGAGCGCTCCGGATCCGCCGGTGACGCCGTAGACGGTCATCGTGATTCCTCCCGCGCATGCCGCCCGCCGGAGAACGCCGAGGCGTTGTCGCGGACGAACTGTGCGAACGTCCGCGCCGGCCGGCCGAGGACGGCGGGCACGTCGCCGGTGACCCAATCGGAGTCGCCCTCGGCGAACAAGGTGATGGCCTGGGTGTTCATCTCGGCGATGTGTTCCGGGACGCCGGCCTCGACCATGGCCTGCTTCTGCTCGGAAAAGGTCAACGGGTGGAACGTGACGGGCCGGCCGAGCACCGTCCAGAAGACCGCTGCCGCGTCGGGGTAGGACAGGCTCTCCGGCCCCGTCGGCCAGTACGTCTTGCCGGCGTGCTCCGAGGGCGAAGCAGCGATCGCCGCGGCGACGGCGGCGACGTCGCGGGTGTCGATCATGCCGATCCGGCCGTCACCGGCGGCGGACCCGAAGCTGCTCGTCCCGGCGATCGCGGGGGCCGACATGAGGAAGTTCTGCATGTAGGCGTTGTTCTTCAGCAGCGTGTAGCCAAGCCCGCTGGCGACCAGGCCGTTCTCGATCTCGGCCTGGTCACGCCGCCGCGCGATGGGAGAGTCGGCGGAGGACTTGCTGGTGATCTTCACGACGTGCCCGACGCCGGCGCGGACGGCACCGGCGATCACGTTCAGCTCCTCGGCGGGTATGGCCGGACTGACGAGAACCACGGCCGAGACGCCCTTCATCGCCGCCTCGACGGTCGCCGGGACACCCAGATCGCCGACGACGACCTCGGCGCCGGCCTGGGCGAGCGGCTCGGCCTTCACCGGGTCGCGGACCAGGATCCGCACCGGTTCTCCTTGCCCGGCAAGCAACCTCGCTGTCTCCGCACCCACTTTGCCTGCTGTCGTGACGAGGATCATCGTGCCGTTTCCTTCCGGTCGGGACGAGTGCTCAGGAACGCCGACCTGGCTCGCTAGGCCGCAAGCATCGGCTCACCCTGATTGAGTGAACTCTAATTTTGGAGTCGACTCTAACCATAGCACTCTTCATCGCGTCCGAGGCGGAGTGCGCGTCACAAGCAGGCGGTGGCGATTGAGTCAGGTCGATGTATAGAGTCCAGTACAAACTTGGAGTTACCCTGCTACGCTGCCGGAGTGGCCACTACGGGACTGCGTGAACTGAAGAAGGCGCGCACGCGCCGACTGATCGCCGAGACGGCGGCCCGCCTGTTCGCTGAGCGCGGGTACGAACGTGTCGCGGTCAGCGACGTTGCGCGGGAGGCCGAAGTCGCCGAGCAAACCGTCTACAACTACTTTCCGACCAAGGACAAGCTGGTCACCGATCGCGAACAGCAGATCCAGGACCGGCTGTGCGACCTGATCCGCTCCCGACCGCCGGCCCTCACCCCGGCCGCCGCGATCCGCGACTTCGTCCTCGACGAAACCCTCGCCGGGATTCCCGCCATCCCACCGGAGATCTGGCGCGGCGAACTCGGCCACCTGGCCGCCATCAGCCCCACCGTGCACCGGCTGATGCTGGAGCTGACCGACCGCCAAGCCACCGCCCTGGCCGCCGCCATCGGTGACACCACGGCGGTGACGCCGGAAGTCGCCAGGCTTCAAGGCATCGCGCTCGCCGCGGTGTTCCGGATCATCATCGGCGATGCCGGCCGCCGTACCGTCGAAGGCCAGAGCCAGACCGAGATCGCCCGCGAACTGCGCCCGATGGTGGAGAACGTCCTCGACGAACTCGACCGCTGGCTCAGCCTCTCGTGACCACCGGCACCGCAGCAGATCAGAAGTCCCAGACGGCCCGGATCGCTGCCGCTTCGCGCTCGGCCTGGCGCCTGCCGATGTGGAACGCCCGGCCGGCCGTCTCCGGGTCCATCATCTTCACGGGTGCTTCGAGGTCACCGAAGTCGGGGTCGACGGCCACCAGCCGGGTGTTTTCGCGCAGCTGGGCCACTTCGGCGTCCGCCTTGATCGTCGAAGGCGATCGATCAATGCCGGGTGCGGCCTCGAGCGGCAGGCAGGACACGACCACGACAACGTCGCTCGGTGGCGCCGCCGCGGCGTTCAGGTGGTTGACGATTCCGCCGTCCATGTAGTGGTTTCCGTTGATGGTGACGGTGGGGAACAGCATCGGTACGACGCAGCTGGCCGCGACCGCGTGCAGCAACGGCACACCGGATTCTTCGCCCCACACGACAAGCTCGCCGGTGCCGGTGTCGATCGCCGTGCAGCGGAACCCGGCGGGCCAGGCGACACCGTCGAGTGTTCCGAGCAGACCGAGGTAGTCGTCTTCGGTGAGTGTGGTCGACGCTTCGTGTGCCGCGGCGCCGATCGCTCGCAGCGCTTGCCGCGGGTCGGCAGCGAAGACGGCTTGGCGTGACGCGTCCAGGAAGCTTTGCGACCCTGCTCCCAAGCTGTCGAAGTCGAGCTTCTGCCCCACCTCAGCCAAGATGGCGAGCGCGTCGGTAACGTCACGGCCGCCGGCGAGCACCGCGCCGACCAGGGATCCCGCCGACGTTCCCACGATCGCCGGTGCTTCCGCCAAGTCGGCACCGGCTTCACGCAGCCCGGCGAGCAGACCCGTCTGCCAAGCGACGCCAACGGTGCCGCCGCCGCCGAGGACGACCGCGCGGGTGGGCGAGCCATTTCCTTGAAGAGTCATTGCTGTTCCTTCCGTGATGTGATGTCGATACCGAAAAGGGAGCAGACGTTGCCTGCGGTGAACTTGTCGCGGTCTTCGTCGGCCGGGAACTCGGTGAGGAACTTCCCGATGTCCGTCTTGTCCGGCCGCCGGAAGGGGTAGTCGGTCGAGAACAGCAGCCGGTCGGACGTCGTGACCGCCAGGACATGGCGCAGCAGCGCGGGATCGAACATCCCGGAACTGGTGATGTGGATGTGGGAGCGGACGTAGTCCGGCACCTTCCGGTCCAGACCCGCGACGTTCGAGAGGCTGTCGGCGCGGTCGGTCCAGAACAGCAACAGTTCGCCCCAGTGGCCGAGCACGAGCTGCAGGCCGGGATGGCGATCGAAGGTGCCGCGGACGATCAGGCGCAACGCGGCGAGCGCCGCCTCCAGGTGCCAACCCCAGCCGAACGTGGCCAAGGCCAGGTCGGTCATCGGGTCGAAGCCGCGGTAAACGGCTTCACGGACCCTGCGCGAGGGAATCTGCGGGTGGATGAAGATCGGCTGCCGCAGGGCCGCGGCCGTGGCGAACAGCTCGTCGTAGCGCGGGTCGTCCAGCGGCGTCTCGGCCGTGCGCCCGTAGACCATCGCGCCGACGAACCCGAGACCGGCAGCGCGTTCGAGCTCGGCGGTGGCGGCCTCCGGGTCCGCCATCGGCAGGGTGGAGAAGGCCCGCAGCCGCGCGGGGTGCCGCCGGACGGCCTCGGCGGCGATGTCGTTGGCCCGACGGCTGAGCGTTCGTGCGTCCGCCGGCTCCAGTGGGTGTGTCCCGGGTGGCGCCAGCGAGAGGATCTGCAGGTCGACGCCCTGGGCGTCCATCGCCGCGATCCGGGCGTCGCCGAGGTCGTGGAGGCGCTCGAGGTTGTCGCCCAGCTCGTCCAACACCACGCTCGGGTCGCCGCGGTCTTCCGGGAGTGCCTTCACCGCCGAGGTGAGCTCGGGCAGGTTCCAGTGTTCTTCGATCGCGATGAGTGCCACGCCAGGTCCCCCGGTCCGGGCAGTCCGCTCAACCGCCGTTGAGTGAGACTGTACACGAATCGCTCAACGACTGTAGAGTGAAGTCGTCCCTGCTCCTATGCCGGTTTCAGGCGCTGTCCCTCGCGGCGTTCGGTCCCCTGACCCGGCGCCCACGAACCATCCACCGGAAGGTCCGAGACCGACACCTACCTCGAGCGTGAGAGTGAGTAGCCGAAGCCGTGGCGCCTTTCGACCCACGGCACGATCGAGCCTCCTCCATAGTGGACGGTGAGCCGAATCAGCCGAGCCACTTGCTGCGCTCGACACGAGCGGCGCATCAGGACGCCGTTGGCGCGCGGCGGGCGAACGCCGGTGCACGCTCCGGCCGAAACCCGACTCCGATGAGATAAGCGGCCAAGGCCTGCAGGACCGGGAACCGCCGGACCGCCGCGAGCATCGGCCCCGGCGGGCCGGCCAACGTTCCGGCTCGGAGCGGCCCGGCGAGATCTGCGTGCATGATCCGCTGCAACGCCTGAACCAGCAACGTCGCCGGCAACCGACGTCGACGCACGCCCGCGAGGTCGCTGCCGCTGACCGTGCCGCTACGAAGCCGGTCAGCCAGTAGTGTCGCGGCCGCCACCGCATCCTGGATGGCCAGGTTGACACCCATGCCGCCGACCGGCGACATCGCATGTGCGGCGTCACCAATGCACAACAGCCCATCGACGTGCCACTGGCGGAGCCGGTTGAACTGAACATCCAGGTGCTTGACGTCGTCCATCGAGATCAGCTCGCCGACCCGATCGGCGTACTCCGGGACGAGTTCGGCGACCTCGGCCCGGAACGCCGCGATGCCACGGGCCCGCAACTGCTCGTCGGTCCCTTTTGGCGCGACGTAACCGATCTGGAAGTAGTCCTGCCGCGGAATGACCACCGCGAAGCTCCCCAGACCGGCCTTGCGGGTCAGCGCGCTACTCTGTTCACCTTTCCGGCGCGAAAGTCGGAACCACCAGGTGTCGAACGGAACTTCGAACGCCCTCACCGGCAGGCCCGACGCCGCACGCAGAACCGAACGACGGCCATCGCAGGCGACCGTGAGATCGGCCCGGATCTCGCCCTCGACCTGGGTACCGGCACCGGACGCCGTCCGGTACCGGACGCCGACGACACGACCGTGCGCCCGGACGACCGACGTCGCCTCGGCACCCATCCGCAACTCGAACGCCGGCTCCTCCCGCCCGGCGGCGGCGAGCAGATCGAGAAAATCCCATTGAGGAACGATCGTCATGTACGGATGACGGACACCATACCTGCTCAACAAACCGAAATCGCCGATTCGCTGCAGCCCGCCGTCCGCCCCGGGCAAAGCCACCTCGGTGACTTCAGAGCGCGGCAACGCCGCGAACCGCGCGCCCAGACCCAAGTCGTCGAGCAGGTCCAGAGTTGCCGGGTGGACCGTATCGCCTCGAAAGTCGTCCAAGAAGTCCCGATGCTTCTCCAGCACTGTCACGGAAACACCGGCACGGGCAAGCAGCAACCCGAGCATCATCCCGGCCGGGCCACCGCCGACCACACAACACGTCGTCCGCTCCACCGGAACCATCCCCTCCCCTGCCTTCCGATCCGCCGGCACCCCCGGCTGAGAGCGGAAACGCGCCACCCTAACGCGATCGCGCCACCAACAACGGGCCATTGCCGGGATTGCCGTCGGAGTCGGGCGGACAACCGCGAGCAGCCGGCCCCGGGTTCGGCTGACGAGGCCGGGTGCGAAACATCGGCGTGCTCCTCGGGTTGTGGGAGTGGATCTTCGCGCACCGGCCGCGCCGAAGGGGCCGCCGGCACATTACGGAGTTGTGACGGACCGAACGAGTCCGCATGGTCATTACCGGCTGTGGACGCAGCCGGCGGACGGTTCACGGGCGGTGAGCAGCGTTGCCGCGTAAGGGATCCGTAAGCCTTTTCACGAGGTTCGGCGGTATGCCGCGATATCGGCTCGCGGCAGGTTGGGAGACGCAAGCACGTCCATCGGGCCACGTTGCGGCCCCGGTAAGGGAGGACTCCTCACTGTGCATGTCGCACTGGTTCGCCGTCTGTTCGCGGAGCTGGCCGGCACCGCAATCTTGTGCACATTCGGTATCGGCGCAGCCGTGGCGGTCTCCGCCGCCTCGGCCGGCGGCGGCGGTCTGCTGATCGTCGCATTGGCGCACGGTCTCGCGCTCGCCGTGGCCATCTACGCCTTCGGCGCGACCTCCGGCGGCCATTTCAACCCCACCGTCACCCTCGCCCTGGCCGCGCGCGGCAAGTTCGCCTGGCGGGAGGTTCCTGCTTACCTGGTGGCTCAGCTTCTCGGCGGATTCCTCGCCGCGGTACTGGTCTACGCGGCGTACACGAGCACCGCGCTCGACGCCGGCCTCGGCGCGACATCCTTCGGGCCGGGCGTTTCCTTTGCACAGGCCATGCTCGCCGAAGCCGTGGGCGCCTTCATCCTGGTCACCGCCGTGTTCGCGTTCGCCGTCTCGCCGGACGCCCCTCGAGGCGTGCACGGGTTCGGCATCGGCTTGGCGTTGGCGACCCAGATCATGGCGTTCGGACCGCTCACCGGCGCATCGGTGAACCTGGCCCGCACCCTCGGCCCAGACGTCGTGCTGTCCCTGGCCGGCCGGAGCGTGCCCTGGTCCCAACTGGCCGCATACCTCGTCGCACCCCTCGTGGGTGGCCTGGCCGCGGCGTTCCTGCACGATCTCGTGACACGTCGTGCGTCAGCGAAAACCGTTACCACGGAACAGGTATGACTGGCCATGACCTCGTCGCCACCGTCAAGGACCGACCTCGAAGCACACCTGATCTGTGCACGCACCTGCCAAGCAGTGGCTCAAGGCTGGGTCATCGACGGCGTATCAGTCACCTTCTCGAGTCACCGACTGGCTGAAGGTGAACCCCTGACCAGGACAGCGCGCGATGGCTGCACCGACGTGCCGTCCAACGCCACGACGACGCCGATCCCTCGCCAACCGGCCGGCTGAGGGCCGGAATCCGGAGAGTCCGCGCCGAGGTACAGCCGACAGCACCGCAAGTGCCCGGGCGGATATTCGGCTCGAGCTCTGGACGCTCGCATCCGAAGCGCATAGTCTCTCGTCACGACGTCGATATGAAACGATTCAACCACTGCTCCAGACACCGGATCGCGGAGGTGCGTCGCGGCGCACCCCGCCACCGGGGAAGAACATCACACCGAGGTGATGATCAAGTGTGAAGCGACCTGACGGACAGATCCGACGTTCGTCCCCGGCAGGGCACCCCCGGCGATCCGGCGCTGCCCAGGCTGCGCGGGACGGGTCGTTCAGCATCCTCCGACCGGCCGATACGCCGTCGAAGACCACCGTGCCTGGGCACAGTGATCACCGGGCTCAGACCTGATTCCGACAGGAGCTGTCATGAACCGCCCGATCCGCAGGCCGGCCGAGCCGGCATCGATCGACCGCCGGACCGCCTTGAAGTCCCTCGGCGTCGCGGGGTTCGCCGCCGCCGGACTGCCGCTTCTGCGCGCCACGCCCGCGAACGCGGCGGGTACCGGCACTTCGATGCCGATCGACTGGAACGGCCCGAGCCGGGTGTCCAGCTCGACGCCGACGCTCCAGGTCGTGGTGAACCCCAAGATCCGGCGGGAGTCGCCGATCCACGACCGCGTCTACAGTGCGCTGCGGAGCCTGGACACCGACTACGTGCGCTTCGTGCCCTGGTACCCCTACCCGAAGCTCGGGGTCGCCGAGCTGGAGCCGCCGGCCGGCGGCCGTACGAGCTGGGACTTCTCGCTCCTCGACCCGCTCGTCGAGGACTTCGAGAACGCCACCAGGGGCCGATCGCCGATCCTCAACTTCAGCACCGTCCCCGAATGGATGTGGCTACCCACCGCGTGGACGCTCCAGGACGGTGCGTTGCGCGTGATCGGCGGCGGCAACGGCCTCGCGGCGAGCGGGACGGACTGGACCGACTACACCTTCGCCGTCGACGTCACACCCCTGGGCACGGGCTCGCAGAACGGGACGTCCTACGCGCAGGCGGGGTGGCTCGTCCGGATGCAGGACACCGGCAACGGCTACGGCTTCCTCCTGTCGAACTACCCTTACAGCTCACCGGCGGCCGTGGGGTACATCGTCTTCGTCCTGTTCAAGGGCGGCCAGGTGGCCAGTGTCCAGCCCACGGCGCTGCCCTTCGCGGTCGAGGCCGGCCGGACCTACCAGGTGCGGACGACAGCGACCGGCGCCGACCTCGCCGTCACCGTGAACGGCACCGAGGTCCTGACCGTGCACGACGACACCTTCGCCGCGGGGACGGTCGGTTTCCGCGAGTACGGCACGGAGTCGGCCACCTTCGACAACGTCGTCGTGACGGCGGCCACCGGCGCGACGCTGCTCACCGACGACTTCTCGCGCGATCTGTCCCGCTGGGCCGCCCCCACCGCCTATCCGGCCGATCCGGACGAGGCGGCATTCGGCTATTCGCAAGGCAATCGGCTCGCGGTCTCGCCCGGCGTCGTGGCCGACTACTACAAGCGCCTGGTCTCCTGGTACACCGCCGGCGGATTCACCGACGAGTACGGCGTCTTCCACGCCTCACACCACCACTACCCGCTGCCGTACTGGGAAGTGCTCAACGAGATCGACTTCGAGCACGCCATCAGCCCGCAGGACTACACGACGCTGTACGACGCGATCGTCACCGCGATCCGCGAAGTGTCGCCGCACACGAAGTTCGTCGGGCTGGCGCTCGGCAACGCCGCGAGCCTGGATTACTACCGGCACTTCCTCGACCCGGAGAACCACCGGCCGGGCGTTCCGCTGGACCTGATCAGCTACCACTTCTACGCGCAGCCGAACACGTCCGACACCGTGGACCAGTACGGACCCGACGGATTCGCGCAGGCGGACGGATTCATCGCGACCGTCGGGCAGATCGAGGAGATCCGCAAGGCGCTCGCACCCACGGTCCGCACGACCGTCAACGAGCTCGGCACGATCCTCCCGGCGTCGTCCACCCAGCCCGATCCGGCGCCCATCCCGGACGCGTACTGGAACTTCTCCGGTGGCATCTACGCCTACGTGTTCGCCCGGCTCGCGCTCATGGGCATCGACATCATCGGCGAGAGCCAGCTGGTGGGCCATCCCGGCCAGTTCCCGTCGGTCTCGATGCTGGACTGGACGACCGGCGCGCCCAACGCCCGGTACCGCGTGCTGGAACTGATCCTCGCCGAGGTCAAGCCCGGCTGCCGCCTCGTCGAGATCCCTGGTCAGTCGTCCTCCGGCAGCCTCTACGCACTCGCGCTGAAGGACCACGGGCGCCGCAAGGTGCTGGTGATCAACAAGACCAACGCGCCGGTCGAGGTCAGCCTCGACGGACTGCGCGGGGGACGGGTCAGGATCGTGGACCAGCGGTCCGCCGGGGGGCCGATCCGGGACGAGCGGAACTCGGACGGTGCGATCACCCTCGGCGGATACGCGGTCGCCGTCGCCGTACTCGCCAGTTGAGGCCAGGCGAAGCGGGTTCCCGGCCCCGTCCCGCCCGCGGTCGTCGGCCGCCCACCGGCTGACTGATACGTTTCAATCGTGGTGTCGAGAAAGGACTTGCCCGGCGGATGTCTTCGCGCACCGTGAATCCGCGGCACAGCAACGGCGCGCGCGTCACGACCTCCGTTTCGGAGAGACTCCGCGGCCCCACGGTCCTCTGCCGTACCGGGCCCGGAGCTGTCGTCGAACCCCGGATCCTGCACCTGTTCGCCCACCCGGAATTCGCCGCCGCTGTCCAGGATCGACGGTGGACCCGATTCGTACTCGACGGCAAGGCGAGCGATGAGCCCGGCCGGGGACGCGGACGTAGTGATGGCTGTGATCGCCAACCGGGGGCAGCCCGGCCGCGTCGAATCCCAAGGGTTCTGGGCCGTAACTCGGTGACGCGTACCGGCTCGCCGGCGAAGGTCGCGTCCGCATCGCCTTTCGCCACCCGGGAACAAGACCCCGAGCGCGACGCCGGCACCCAGGACCCGGCATCGGGACACCCGAGCTGTTGGTCGACGGATCGTCTCTGTCCACAACCGCTCGTTCGCTGAAGTCCGACGCACGAGCCGTACGAACCGTCAGAAGGCGGTGAAGTCCAGGACGAGACGGCCGCGAACGCCACCCTCGGCCAGCCGTCGGTGGGCTTCTGCGGCTTGGCCGGCCGGCAGCACGTCGGCCACCCGCAGGGTCAGTTCGCCCGCGCCGGCCTGCTCCCGCAGACGAAGCAGGCGGGCCTGGTCGGTCGCCGCCTCGGTGACGAAGACCTTGTGCAGCCGGACATCGCGGTCGACCGGGCCGTCCCAGCCGCGGACGACGGCCAACCCGCCACCGTCCCGGACCGCCGCAACGATCAGCCCGTCCAGCGCCGCCCCGTCGAGCACCGCATCCACCCCGTCCGGCACGAGCGCGCGGAACCGGCCGGCGACGTCGTCGCCCCTCGGCACCACCTCGTCCGCGCCCAATTCCTTCACCAGCTCGACATCGGCGTCCGAGGCGTCCGCGAACACCCGCAATCCCTCGGTCTTGGCCAGCTGCACCGCATACCCACCGAAGGCGCCGGCCGCTCCGGTCACCGCGACGGTGCCGCCGGCCGGGACGGCCACCAGGTCCAGCGCGAGCCGGGCAGTCAGGGCGTTCATCAGCAATGTGGACGCGGCGGGGAAGTCCACGCCGGGCGGTGTCAAGACGACCGAATCCGCGGGTGCGACGACGAGTTCGGCGTAGGCGCCACCGCGCGGACCGTAGGCCTGCAGGATCGCGACCACCGGATCCCCGAGCCGGAGCGGGGTGTCCGTGTCCGGGCCGATCGCGTCGACCACGCCGGCGGCGTCCATACCCGGCACGTAGGGACCGGCGCGGCCGTCGAACCAGGCCTTCACAACGCCGGCGCGCAGCGCGGTGTCGGTGGGATTGACCGCGGCGGCGTGCACACGGATGCGCACCTCGCCGGGGCCCGGGACGGGATCGGGCAAGTCGATCACCCGCAACACCTCGGGGCCGCCGAACTCGGTCAGGCCGATCGCACGCATGTCCAGTCCTCCAGTTTTGGTTGTGTTCTCGACGCGGTTTCGGCAGTCAGTGCCCGACGGGGATCTGGCCGGCGGCGGGATTGCCCACCGACCAGCGCGAGCTGATCCGGTTGCGCCGGACCAGCCACACGTGGTCGTGGTCGCGGACCAGGTCGGTCTCGAACCGGTTGCCCAGCAGGAGGTGGTCCTGGAAGTCGACCGAAGGTCCTTCGCCGGTCCGGTGGTGCTGGCCGATCAGGTAGCAGGTCAGTTTGGCGGTGTCGCCCTCCACCCACACCCGGATGTTGGACAGGGCGTGGAAGGTGTCCATCGCCGTGCCCACCGTCCGCATCAGCGTCTCGACGACTTGCTCGCGGCCGACGTAGGGCTCGAACACGTGGATGCTGTGGTCGATGCCGCCGAGGTCGAAGACCGCGTCCTCGGTGAAGGCGGACCTCAGCAGCTCCTCGTCGCCGAAGTCGATTCCCTCGACGAGCCGGGTGACCGCGTCCACGATCCCGTCCCGGTCGGTGTACGCCGTTGCCTCGGTCAAGCTCATCACGAGTCCCCTTTCGGTGCGGGGCCCAGGCTGTGCGTGGGCCGACCTGGTCACCAACGCCAACGTTGGCGTTGCTCATTCCGAACGTAGCACCCCGCTTCCACCAACGGCAACGTTGGCGTCGGTGTTAGCCTTCACGCATGAAGCGAACCGTCGACGACACGCGTCGCCTGCTCCGGGAAGCCGCGCTGGTCGAGTTCGCCGAGCACGGGTCCGACGGCACCACCGTGACCCGCATCGCCGCCCGCGCCGGCGTCAACAAGGAACGGCTGTACGCCTACTTCGGCGACAAGGACGCCCTCTTCGACGAAGTGCTCACCGAAGCCCTGGAAGAACTCTCCCGCGTCGTCGCACCGGACGGCCTGAGCTTCGGAGACATGGGCGAAGTCGCCGGACGCACCTTCGACTACTACGGCCGGCACCCCGAACTGGCGCGCCTGCTGCAGTGGGAAGGCCTGCGCGGCGCGCCACCGGTCAACGCCTCCGTCCGCGTCGAGCACTACAGCCGCAAGGTCGCCGCCACCGCCCGGGCCCAACGCGACGGGACCGTCGACAGCGGCATCGACGCCGGCCACCTCATGTTCATGATCATCGGACTCGCCGCGTGGTGGTTCAGTGTCCCGCAACTCGCCACCATGCTGACCGGCGCTGAGGCCGACGACCCGGACGAGCGGGCCCGGCGGCGGGCCTTCGTCGTGGAGGCGGCCCGGCGCCTGACCCGATCACGGCCGGACGTCACACCTTCCTGAGGAGAATTCCGAGGCCTTGGACCCCGCTCCGGTCAGGGCTGTGTTCAAGGGGTCATCGAGAGCTCCTCTGGCGACGGAGGGCACCGCGGTACTCACCAGGGGCAAGCCCTCGGGCGCGCCGGAAGGCGCGGCTGAACGCCTGCGGGGAGGCGTACCCGACCGCGCTCGCCATCGTGTCGATCGGCTCGTCGGTGTCGCGAAGCCGGAGCGCGGCCAGGTCCATGCGCCACTGAGTCAGATAAGCCCCGGGTGTCTGCCCCAGCGCGGCCGGGAAGCGCCGCGACAACGTCGCCCGGGACACGCGAATGGCCGCGGCGAGCGTCGCCGTGGTCCACGGGCGCCCGGGTTCCTGGTGGATGCGCGCCAAGGCGTCCCGCACGACCGGATCCAGTACGGCATTCAGCCAGGAACTCGACCGTTCCGCCGGATGGCTTCCCAGCCACGCGCGGACGAACTGCACCAGCAGGAGATCGATGAGGCTGTTCACCGCCGCGGTGGTGCCGATCTGCGGGTGAGCCAGCTCTTCGGCCAGCAACCGGATGCACCCCTCCAGGGACGCGTTGTCGCGCGCCGGCACGTGCATCGGGGCGGTGAGCGCCGCGAACACCGGCGTGCTCACTTCCTCGTCCTGCTCGTAGTGCAGGGTGAGCAGCTTCGCTCGCACCGGGCCCGAGCCGAGCCGGACGACGCGGCCCGCCGATCGCGCCTGGGCCGCCGCCTCCTTGTCGCACGGGCCCATCGCGACGCCCGGCTCGCTCGACAGCCCGTGCGCGGTGCCCGGAGGCAACAGGACGACGTCCCCCGTGTCCAGCCTCCGCGGCCGTTCACCGGGGACGTCGAGCCACATCGTCCCGGCCGACACCGCGTGCAGCGCCGCTCCCGGGAAGGAGTCCAGCCACAGTCCCCACGTGCCGCCCGCCACCAGCCGGGTGCCGACAGAGCCACGTGCGCCCGAGACGCGGAGCGCGTCAGCCAGCAGGTCCATTCATCCAGCGTCGCACGCGCACTGTCGCGCCGCCGCGCCCTGGGACAGGCATCACGGCGACGAGGCCGAGCGGGCACCTCACCCAGGCGCGGAGTCGATGACGATCACGGGACGAACGAACCGGGTGGCATCGAGAGCGCGGCCTTGGCCCGTCGGCTCAGGTCATCGGCCACGACCTCGATCTCGCCCTTCGCCAGGCCGTCGAGCGTGATCCGCACGAACTCGGCCGGATCGAGCTTCTCGACGTCGAGTGCGGCGGACATGTCGGTGTCGACCATCCCACATGCGCGCCCACCACCTGCGTCCCCTGGTGGGCGAGCTCCATCCGCACGCCGGTCGTCATACTCCAGGCCGCCGCTTTGCTCACCGCGTACGAACCACTGCCCGGATAGGTGAACCACGACGCCGCCGACAGGACGTTCACCACGGCTCCCCCGCCGTTGCGGCCGAGGATCGGCGCGAACGCGCGGATCATCGACAGCGTGCCGAACAGGTTCGTCTCGACCTCGTCGCGGATTTTCCCGAGATCACCCACGACGAGATTCTGAGCGCGCGCGACGCCGGCGTTGTTGACCAGCAAGGTCACGTCCCTGGCCAGTGAAGCGGCCGCCGCGACCGATGCCGGGTCGGTGATGTCGAGTGCGACGGCCTCGACACCGGGAACGGAGACGGCACCGGCATCCCGCGCACCGGCGTACACCCGCGATGCGCCACGCTCCACCAGTTCGCGGGCGAACTGCTCGCCGATCCCACGGTTCGCCCCGGTGACCAGGGCTACACAATTCTCGATCTTCATCGTTCTCCGATCCACACTTCCGGCGTTCGAGCTACGACCGATGCTAGGAACGGTGCACCCGGCGAGTGGCGCCGTGAGGATCGAATACGTGACCGGCTGCCTCAGGATGCGGCCCACCGGAGTCCACAGTGGATCCGAATCGAGCACGAATCCGCGAACTCAACGACGGCTCGGACCACTTCCAAGGCCGCTCCTGGCCCGGCTGGCACCGCCACATCACCCTCGCCGCCGTCGCCCAAGCCGTCTGCACCCAGCTCCGCCGCACTCCGAAGGCCCCTATCCTCTACGCAGTCCTGCGCGAACTCCAAGCCCTGCTCGCCGCCTGGACGGGGGCGCCGAACGCGCGGATCGTGATGAGTTCGGGGCAGCGCCCCGACATTGAGCGCGGGTCACCCTCGTGAGTGTGGGGCTCGCGCTGTGCCGGCCGCGCTACTTGAGCTATACGCACCTGGGCAAGATTTTCACGGAGTCTTGAGGGCGCCCCCGTCGACGATCCAGTTGGAGCCGACCGCGCTAGGCATCGACGGCGACGCCAGCAACAGCACCGCCCGGGCGATCTCAGCGGGTTCGATCAGCTTGCCGGACACCATGCCCGACTGCTCCGGCATGGCCGCGAGCAACGACTCGTGGTCCACGCCCATGCTCGCCGCCAGCCGTCCCACGTAGCCGTCCGGGCTCGTCTGGATCGCGGTCCGGGTGGCGCCGGGGGTGACGACGTTGACCCGGACGCCCGTCTCCCCCAGTTTCTCCGCCAGCCCACGGGAGAACGCGCTCAGCCCGGCCTTGGCCGCGGCGTAACACAGCGGCACCCCACGCGGGTCGCGCGCGGAACTCGAGCCGATGTTCACGATCGCGCCCCGCGCCCGCGACAACGCCGGCAGCGCGGCCCGCGTCATCTCCACGGCGGCGCGCAGGTTCAGCGCGAGCACGTCGTCCCACACCGCGCCGGAACCGCCGACGGGGTCGAGGAGGTCCGCGTCGAACGCTTCCCCGCCGCCCGCGTTGTTGACGAGCACGTCGAGGCGCGGGTCGCTCGCGAGCACGGTGCCGAGCACCCGCTGCGGCGCGGCGCGGTCGAGGAGGTCGGCGGACACGAACGTCGCGCCGGTGGCTTCGAGCTCAGGGGTGTTCTTCCGCGACACGGCGACGACGTCGGCGCCCTCGGCGACGAACGCCTCGACCGTCGCCAGCCCGATGCCCCGGCTTGCCCCCGTCACGAGGACACGCTTGCCCGCAAGATCCAGATCCATGGTGGTTCTCCGTTCACGTCTGAGTTGACCCTGCAAATGCTACACCGAAGTCTCACTTAGCTGGCGAGTCGAGACGTTCATGACTCAGATGTAAGCTGATTCGGGACGTCTCGGTTGAGCCGAGCGAGAAAGAGGGGGTCCGGGTGAGCGCAGACGCCGAACCGAGGCGCTTGCGGGCGGACGCGGAGCGCAGCACGGCGCGGATCCTGGCGGCCGCCGAGGAGCTGCTCGCGGTCGACCCGGCCGCCACGCTGGAACGAATCGCCGACGCCGCGGGACTCGCGCGCGCCACCGTCCACCGCCGGTTCTCGTCCCGGAAGGCCCTGCTGGAGGCGCTGACCAGCCTGCTCAACGAGCGCTACCTGCGCGGGCTCGAGCAGGCACGAGTGGCGACGGCGCCGCCCGTCGCGGCGCTGTACCGGCTGACCGAGCTGCTCTTCGAGCTGAAGGTCGACAGCCGGGCGATCATGGAACTCACCGCGGACCCGACCACCAAGATGACACCCCTGAGTCCTGAGGTGACGACCGGGCTGGAGCGGCTGTTCAGGCGGTTGCGCGAAGCCGGCGAGATCACCGCCACCGACCCGGCGTGGTGCTGCGCCATCTACCTGGCCGTCGTTCACGAAGCAGCGCAGCTGCCGGCGGACTCACCGGCACTGGCCGTCGCGGCGGGTGACGTGGGCGCGCGGGCCGACCTGACCTACCGGACCGTGCTGGCCGCACTGGGAGGCGACCGGCCGCACCTCGAGCCGCACGAGGAACCCAGCTCCTGATTTTCGCGCCGGGCACATCGAGTTACGCCGATGTCGGCGATCCCGGCGAGTGGCGCCAGGAAGAGGTCCGGCCAGGCCGTTGCGGGACAACGGGTGCTCGGGTGGCGGAACCCCTGCTACACGGCCGTGACCGCGGCGGTAGCGCAAGCGCAGCCACGTGGCCTCCGCTCGATCACCGTGTCCCCGATCTTCACCGGCCTTCTTCGATGATCGGCAGCTGCACGTAGCCCAGGCGGGCCGGACCCGTGTGCACCCGGTTGGTGGCTCCGTCGTGGTAAGCCGGGTCGTAGGCGTGGTGCATGCCGTGCGCGACCCCGTCGTAGGGCTGCACGTCGACGCGGATCCGGTGTCCTTTCCGCAGCAGGCCGGTGCTCGGGATCAGCTCGATCTCGACCTCGACCTCCTCGTCCGGGACGAGCGGCGCGTAGTCGGCCTTGCGATGGGTGTGCTTGACCGTGTAGTTCGTGCTGCGTTCTTCGTCGATCCGGCGGTGTGACGCCTTGAGCCAGCCCTTCATCAGCGGGATGGGGCGGTCGCCGAAGCCACTCGTGGCGAATCCGGTGAAGTCGACCTCGCCGCCGGCCTCGTCGAGGACCCGGACCGACACGTAGATGTCCATGTCGTGGCCGGTGGACGACACCACCATGCCGGCCTTGCCGTACCCGGCGAGAACCGCGTCGGCCGGCAATGGCGCGCTGAGGAACGAGATTCCGGTCGCGCGCGGATCGGACCGGGCCGACGTGGGGTCGACGCGCAGGGCCGCTCCGGCAGCGGGTGGGACGAGCGCGATCTCCGCGGGGTACGACGCCTCGGCCGCCGTCGTCGGCTCGGTCGTCGAGAGGCGGAAGAACCGATGTTCCGTCGAAGCCGCGTCGAAGTACCAGCGGCGATAGTCGGTGCCTTCGACCGGCCACTCGTTCTCGTGGCGGACGACCGCCGCGCCGTTTCCGGACCGGATCTCGAGGCGCACGGGCGGGGCGTCCATGATCCCGTTGTCGATCCCCTTGAGCCAGTGGTCGAAGAACGCTTTGTGCGCGGCCACCGTCTCGTCGGCGTAGGCCTTCTGGAACCAGTCGTCCCAGAGGTCGAGCTTCTTGTCCGAGGTGGGCGTGGCGAGGTAGGCGTTGCTGCCGCCGAGCTGGTGGAAGTGCGCGGAGTGGGTGGTCGCGGCGACCGCCCAGAGCGGGACGGTGACGCCGGTCAGGTCGGGACTCATGAAGAGGTTCGCCCGCGGTCCGAAGACGGCGTCCGGCGCGCTGTCGCGGAACGGGCTGTCCTTCAGGATCCGGACGAAGTCGGCGACGTCGGGCTCCCCCACGATCGCGGGGTCGATCCCGGCGGCCTTCCAGACAGACCAGAACTGCTCGTTGAAGATCCCGCCGTTGTAGGCGACCTCCTCGTAGAGGTCGACGTCCGTGCCGATGGCGATCATCGCCTTGAGGTGCTCCGGACGGAGGCTCGCGGCCTGGTGCTGGCTCATCGCGAGGTAGGACATGCCCCAGGTGCCGACGTTCCCGTTGGACCACGGCTGCCCGCCCGCCCACTCGATGCAGTCGCGCAGCGCCTCGGCCCCGGCGATGCCCCACGGGGCGAGCTGCCCGGGGGTGGCGCCGGCGCCCGGCATGTCCGTCCGCACGACCACGTACCCGTCGGGGACCCAGGACGCGGTGTTGACCGTTTCGTGGTTCTCGAACGGCTGGCCGCCGGGATTGCCCGAGAAGTAGTCGTCCTCCATGAGCTCGTGCGCTTCGAGGTCGGCGGCCGTCGCGATGGAGTGGTGGTTGAACGCCTTGCCGTAGGGACCCGAGCTGATGACGACCGGGTGGTTCCCCGGTTCGGCGGGCCGGAAGACGTCCGCGAGGACGTGTCCGCCGTTCCGCAACGGGATCTCGACGTCCCGGAACCGCAGGATGCCCATGACGTTGCGGCGGACCTCGTTGCGGGCGCTCGCCGGCGTGCACAGCGTGCGCGGCCCGGCGTCCTCGAAGACCCCGGCTTCGTTCAGGTCGCGCAGGAGTCCGGCGACGACCGGGTCGTCGGCGAACGCCTGGACCTTGTCGGCGACGGCGGTGCCCGCGAAGTCGGCGTCGTGCCGGAAGTCGATCGGCCGGTGGCCGACGATGTCGTGGACCTCCGGGGCGATGTCCGTCCCCTCGTCCCGGATGGCGCGCCGGCCGAGGGTGAACACGAACCGGGCGACGTTCGTCAGCCCGGGATCGCGCAGCTTGGCGACGTCGCCGTCCACGCGGGCGACGATCTGCGCCAGGTTCACGCAGGGGCGCGCGGAGACGTTGCCGATGGGCGTCGCTCCGACGAGGAAGGCGACTCGCTCCCCCTCCTCGTACTGGAACTCGCCCCGCTTGCCCGTGAGCCCCTGGTGCGTCGGGGTTTCGTACTTCAGACCGCTGATCGGACCGGCCAGAACTCCTGTGTGCGTCATCGGTTCCTCTCAACGGTTCTCGCGGGTCTCGGCCGAGAAGCCCCTTCACCACCGGCGAGTATATCAACATTTGTTGATATCTGGCGATCGTAGACTGCCGACGTGGAAGAGCAACCCGAAGGGCCGATGTCGCCCGCCCGGCGCGGCCGCAGGCCCGGGCAGAACACGACCCGCCAGGCGGTGCTCGACGCCGCCCGCCGGCGCTTCGCGTCAGACGGCTTCAAAGCCACGACGATCCGGGCGATCGCCGCGGACGCCGGCGTCGACGCCGCGCTCGTCATGCAGTTCTTCCGGTCGAAGGACGAGCTGTTCGGCGCCGTGATGTCGATCTCGCCCGAAGCGCTCTCCCGCATCGCGAGCGCGTACCGCGGTCCCGCCGAGTCCGTCGGCGAGCGGGTGGCCCGGGCACACCTCGCCGTCTGGGAGAGTGATCAGCCTGACGCCGACGCGCTGCGCGCGATGCTCCGTGGAGCGATAGCCAACGAGAAGGCGAACACGCTGCTCCGGGAGTTCATCGAAGCGCGCCTGTCCGAAGGTGCCCGACAGTCCGATTCAGACAGTCACGACACGGAAGTCCGCGTCGCTCTGGCGGCCTCGATGCTCGTCGGCATCGTCGTCGGCCGGCAGATCGTGCAAGTGGCCGTACTCGCCAAAGAGGAGACCGAGGCGATCGTCCGGCACATCGGCCCGGCGCTGCAGACGATCCTCGCCCCTCCACCCGAGGCGGGTCACGACGACAGGACCTGACCGCCCGGTGCCGGCCGGCACCGACCTCCTGGATCGCATCGCAACACCGGACGGACTCGCAGCGGCACATACGTCTGGCCGCGTGCGCGGTACCTGCGTTTCGGGAGATCGGGCGGCGGCGCGGGTCGCCGATCAGGCGTGGTGCGCCGCAGCGGTTCGGTCGTGCTTCTCGGCCGGGTAGTGCTTGCGCAGGTCGGAGGTCGTCATCCGGTCGAGCAGCCGGTCGGGGAGGAAGCGAGAGGCACGGATGAGGAACCCGGCCATGGCGCCGATGACATAGCGGGTGCGGGGCCTGCGGTCGGTCACGGCCTTGACGATCGTCTTGGCCGCGACGTCGGAGGTCACACCGGCCTTGGTGAACGCGGCAACGTGGGAGGGCAACGCCTGCACCAGAGTGCCGTAACGGGCATCCTGCTCCGGTGTCATGCCGGCGCCGAGCCGGCTCAGTCCGGCTAGGCCGTGGCCGGCCATCTCGGTCTTGACACCGCCCGGTTCGACGACGACCACCTGCACGCCGTGAGGAGCCAGTTCGTTGCGCAAAGCGTCACTCAGGGCTTCCATCGCGTGCTTGCTGCTCGCGTAGGGGCCGTAGCCGGCCATGGAGAGCTTGCCGTTCACCGAACTGATGTTGACGACGCGGCCCTTGCTGCGCACCAGCGCGGGAAGCAGGGCCTGAGTCACGGCGATGTGGCCGAACAGGTTGACCTCGAAGATGCGCCGCCACTCGTCGAGCGGCGTGACTTCGACCGGGCCGGCGCCGGGGACGCCGGCGTTGTTGACCAGCGCCCGCACCGTACGCCGTTGCGGGTCGCCGTCGATGCGTGCCACCAATGCCGCTACATGCTCCGGGTTGGTGATGTCGAGGATCACCGGCTCGACGGCCGCGGCGCGCAGAGCCGCACCGTCGCTTTCACGCCGGACCCCGGCGAGGACGTGAAAGCCACGGCGAGCCAGTTCGCGTGCGGTGGCCGCACCCATCCCGGTCGACGCACCGGTCACGACCACGAACTCTCGAATTTCGGATGACGTTGTCATGCAATTAGCATCGCGACTTCGCATGACGTTGTCAAGCGAATGAGATGACGTTGTCACCGGAGCTGCGGTAGCATGGCCGGGTGACCAGTCGTGCCGAATCCGCTGCTGCCACTCGCCGAGCCTTGATCGAAGCGGCGGCCGAACTGCTCGATCTCGGTGGTCTCGGCGCCGTGACGCTTCGGGCGGTCGGGGCCCGTGCCGGGGTGACCCGCGGTGCGCCTTACACCCATTTCGCCGACAAGGAGAGCCTGCTCATCGAGATCGGGACACGAGCATGGGATCGGCTCGCGGACCAGTCGGCGGCGCTGCGCGCGAACACCAGGGTTTCCTCCGCCGACAAACTTCGCGGCCTCGTCACCGCATTCCTCGACCTCGGCCGCCGGCAGCCGCACCTTTACCGGCTGATGTTCAGCAATCCGGCCGGCGACCCGACCGCCATGGCCCGTGCCGCCCAGCGCAGCCAGGACGAGTTCCTGATGATCGTCGCCGACCTGGTCGGCGAGCAGAACGCCCGCCGCTACGGTGCCCTGCTCATCGGCAGCGTGAACGGGATCACCGGCATGGAGGTCAGCAACCAGCTCGCCGACCCGAAGTGGGGCGTCAAGGCGGAAGAGCTCGTCGACACCCTCGTCGAGATGGTCTCGAACGTGAGTCAGCGCGCATCCCAAGGATGAAAGGCCGGCCTTGAGCCTGGCGACCACCGCCGGCAGCGTCCTGCCTAGCGAAAGGCGTCCGCGTGATGCTCGCACCAGTCGCGGAAGCTGTTCGGTGCGGTTCCGGTGACGTTCTGGACGTCGTCGGTGATGGCCACCTGGCGGCGGGCGCGGAACACCTCGTGCAGGCGTTCCATGCGGTGCGCGTGCTCGGGCGGGGTTCCCTGCTCGATGGCGGCCGTGGCGAATTCGTGCGGAGTGACGTCCTCGAATTCGATCGGCCGCCCGATCACGTCGGCGATGATCTCGACCTGCTGACGTGAGGTCAGGGCCTCGGGGCCGGTGAGCAGATAGCCCTTGCCGACGTGGCCTTCTTCGGTGAGCGCGGCTACGGCGACGCGGGCGATGTCCTCCGGGTCGGTCACGGCAAGCCGGCCGTCACCGGTCGGGTCGACGACCTTGCCCGCTCGGATCGCGTCGCGCCATCCGAGCGTGTTGGACGCGAACGCGCTGGGCCGAAGGTAGGTCACCCCGAGACCGGACTCGCGCAGCAACTCCTCGCGAGCCGCGAGCACGGCCGGCATGGGACCGTCCAGCGGCAGGAGACGCGCGCCGGCGGAGGACAGCATGACGATCCTCGGCGCGCCGGCGTCCTGCGCGGCGGCGATCATCGTCTCGGTCTGCTCGGTCCCGCCTGCACCGTGCATGAGGAAAATGGCATCGACGCCCTGAACCGCTTTCGACACGCTGTCGCGGTCGTCGAGATTGCCGACGGCGAGTTCGACGCCCGCCGGCAGGTCGGCTTTGGCGGGATCTCGCACGAGTGCCCGCACGTCGGCGCCCTGTGCGAACAGCTGTCGTGCGACCGGGCCGCCGACGTTGCCTGTAGCTCCGGTGACGAGGTACATCTGAAGTCCTTTCATGTTGGCACCCACGAGTCTTTCCCGGTCCCGCGGCCACGGCGAGGCACTGGCCACTTCCTGCCACCTGGCCTCCTCGGCAGCGCCTGTCAAACTGGAGACGTGACCGATACACAGACCAGCACGGTGCGTGGCGACGCGGAACTCGTGGCCAGGGCGGGCGATCTGTTCGACGCGGTGCGGGAGGAGTTCGTGCTCGTGGCCGGCGACCTGGATGCCTGGTCACAGCCAGAGCTGCGATCGGCACTCGCCCGCAGGGTCCTGGAGCCCGGCAAGCGAAACGTCGCCGTGCGCAAGTTGCTGAGCCCGTTGGCGCTCGCCGCCGAGGCGCAGCGTGCCCTGGTACGGCGGCTCGACGCCGGCGGCACACGGATGCGGATCGGTTCCGCGCCGTTCCCGCACGAGACGATCATCCTGGACCGGCGGGTGGCCATCGTGGCCGGAGCGCCGTCACCGCTCGGCCGGGAATACACGGTGACCGCCTCCCCGATCCTGGTGAGCGGGATTCATGCGCTGTTCACCGCGGCCTGGGACACAGCCACCGATCTCGACGTTTACCTGCGCGGCGACATACCCGAACTCGCTCCCGAGGCAAGAGTGGTCCTGCGGGCGCTCTGCGCGGGCAACACCGACGAGGCGGCCGCACGAAGCCTCGGCACCTCGCTGCGCACGTATCGGCGGCGGGTCGCCGACCTGATGGCCGTGCTCGAAGCCCGCTCGCGGTTCCAGGGCGGGGTGCGGGCAGGCGAACTCGGACTGGCGGGGATGTCGGGAGAGCTCGACTAGCTGCCGATGCCCGAACACGCCGCACGGATGCGGTCTTCGTCGGGGAAGGTGATCGCCGCGGTGCCGAAGGTGTCGTTCTGGTCGCGGGCGGTCAGGGGCGCGGTGACCGCCCGCGAAGGGATGGGGGTGTGGTGGAGTGGGGTGGCCGAATTCCGCGACGGCGCCGCGATGCGGTCTTCCGAGCAGCTCCGGTGTCCAGCGCCGGCTCAGCCGGAACCGGGCAGTTCCGCCGCCTGGGCAACCCGCAGGGCCTTTCCGGGCGTCAGTCCGGCAAAGAACACCGGGAGGTCTCCGTGGGTGTGCCGACGAATGTTCTGTTGCCGGGTGAGCGGCTGCTGTGGTCGGGACGGCCGCAGCGGTTCATCCTCGCGCGGTTCGACTGGCACCAGTCCGGGTTCGGCCTGTTCTGGGTGATCATGGCCGTCGTGGTCCCGTTGGCCAGGCGCCACACGCTGTCGCCGTTCGAATGGGCTCTCGGG
>NZ_JBICSQ010000017.1:0-137401 GCF_043197175.1 Amycolatopsis sp. NPDC049252 | reverse complement strand
GCTGATCGGTCAGGACCTCCTCACGCATACCAACATTCTGGAAAGCTCTGCCTGTCAGGCAAGACGACACGCCGACTCATTCTGAACTGCCCCCTTAGGACACCTTGTTGCGCTCCCGCAGGACCTTCAGTGCCTGATCGGCGTGGACCGTGAAGTTCAGCTCGCTCTTGATCTTCTCGAGTACGCGGCGGTCCTCGCCGATCACGAAGGTCGCGCGCTTCGCGTGCAGGGGAAGGAGCTTGCGCCACACGCCGAACTGCTTGGCGACCTCACCCTCCACATCGGACAGCAGCGGGTAGTCGAAGCCGTTGGCCTCGGAGAACTGCCGCTGCTTCGTGACGCCGTCCGGGCTGATCCCGACGCGGTGCGCGCCGACCTCGGCGAACTCCGCGGCCAGGTCGCGGAAGTGGCAGCTCTCCGCCGTGCAGCCGCCGGTCATCGCGGCCGGGTAGAAGAACAGCACCACCGGGCCGGTGGCCAGGAAGTCCGAGAGCGTGCGCTCCTGGCCCTGGTCGTCGGGCAGCGTGAAATCGGGGGCGAGGTCTCCGGCGTCCATGGAGGTCCCTTCTCGTCGGCGGCAGAACCCATCTTGCCGGGTGTTCGGAGCCGCCGGACGACCGGTTTGGTCAAGATCCGCCCGGGTGCCGCGCGATCAGCTCGTCGACCTCGTCGCCGGTGGCCGAGTCGTTCGCGAACGGCCCGCGCGCGGCCACCACGCCGAGCTGGCGCAGCCTCGTCGCCTGCTCGCGGGTGCGGACGCCCTCCGCCCCCACCTTCAGCCGCAGCTCGCGGGCGCGGGTGACCAGCTGGGTCAGGTGCCGGATGTCGGACTCGGCGGGCTCCTCGGCGTCGAGGGCGTCGATCACCGGGCCGGACAGGATCACGTGCCGCACCGGCAGGCCGTGCTGGGGGATCAGCTCCAGGTCCGCCGAGCCGGAGATGGTCAGCACCAGCTGGGTGCCCAGGTCGGCCAGCACGGCGAACGAGTCGAGGACCTCGCCGCGCGGGTCGAGCACCGAGTCGCGGTCGGTGCACAGCCGCAACGCCGTGGCCGGCAGCTCGTGCTTGTCCAGCTGCTCCCGGACCAGCAGCACCAGGTCCGGGTCGATGGCCAGCCGCGTGGGCAGCCGGACGCAGACGTCCGGCGCGGAGTCGCCGAGGCGGGTCCGCCAGCGGGCGGTCGCGGCCAGGGATTCGGCCAGCAGCCAGCGGCCGAGCGGCACGGTCATCCCGGTGGTCTGGGCCAGCGGGTAGAACTCGTCGGAGCCGAGCTCGCCCTTCTCCGGGTGGTTCCAGCGCAGGCCGGCGTTGACCGCGGCGATCGTGCCGGTGTCGGCGAGCTTCACCGTCGGCTGGTAGACCAGGGAGAACTCGCCGTTCTCCAGCGCGCCGGCGATCACCGCGCCCAGCTGGTAGCGGCCGCGGTCGCGGGCGTCCAGCTCGGGGTCGAACAGCATCCACTGCGCCTTGCCGGCCTCCTTGGCCCGGTGCAGCGCGATTTCCGCGGCCCGCAGCAGCTCCGCGGCCCCGCCTTCGACGGCCGCGCGCACCACGATGCCCGCGCTGGCGCTCACGCCGATGCCGTGCCCGCCGAGGTAGATCGGCTCGTTGAGGTCCTCCAGCGCGCGCTCGACCAGCTCGACGACCTCGGCGGCGGACAGGCGCCCGCGCAGCAGCACCGCGAAGCCGTCACCGGACAGCCGCGCGACGAAGCCGTCGTGGTGGCCGGTGAACACGGCCGACAGCTTGCCCGCGACCCCGCGCAGCACCTGGTCGCCGACCCCGGCGCCGAGGCCGTCGTTGACGACCTTGAAGCCGTCGACGTCGAGGTAGATCAGCGCGATGTCGTCGTGGGCGCCGGCGCTGAGCGCCGCTTCGAGCTTGGTGGTGAACGACGAGGCGTTCGGCAGCCCGGTGAGCGGGTCGTGGACGTTCTGGTGCACCAGCCGCTCCTGCAGCAGGTGCAGCTCGTTCGCGTCGGACACCATCAGCACCGGGTACACCGAGCCCGGCCGGTCGCCGGGAAGCCGGGCGAGCGTGACGTCGGTCCAGAGCTGGCCGTCTTCGGCGTGGTCGAGCAGCATCCGCTCCCGGAAGCGCTCGACCCCGGAGCTCACCTGCTCGAGCCCGGCCTTGAGCCGGGAGACGTCGTGGTCGGTCGAGCCGAGCTCGGTGATGTGCCGGCCCCGCAACCGGTCCGGCGGGCAGCCGAGCAGCTGCCCCAGCGCCAGGTTGGCCTCGACGACCTCGCCGTCCGGGTCGGCCAGCGCGATCCCCATCGGCGACGCGGCGTAGAGCGCGCTGAACCGCAGCAGCGCCCCGTCGTGTCCCGAGCTGACGTGGTCGACGGCGTCGGTCGCGACCCCGAGCAAGAGCTGCTCGAGCTCTTCCGGGGGAAGCGTTACTCCTTTGGTGTCAGCGAGGGTCGCCGCCCACCTGCGGGCCACGTCCAGCAACCCTGGCGCGGCACCGGGCTCAGACACTCTCCACCTTCTTCACGCACAGGTCTGGCCAGTTCAGGCGCGGTGCCAGGGATCATGAACCCACACGGGGTATCCCTCGGCAGCGGCCGATGCCACGCCATCACGTGCGTAACGGGGTGTCTACCGGCTGAACGAGTGAACAGACCCCCACGATTGGTGACATCGTGTCACGATGTGTATCGAGCCACGGACGGGTGGCGTTCAGCGGGGCGTCAACCGCACCGGAAGACCGTCCGCCGGCACCGGCAGGGACACGTAGTCCCAGCGCGCGGTGTAACTCTCCGGAACCGACCAGCGGTAGGCGCGCAGCATCTCGTGCATCAGCAACTTCACCTCGAGACCGCCGAAGTGGAGCCCGATGCACTTGTGCGCGCCGCCGCCGAAGGGCATCCACGCCATCCGGTGCGACTTGTCCTCGCGGCGCGGCTCGGCGAAGCGCTCGGGGTCGAAGGTGAACGGGTCCGTCCAGCACTCCGGCGCGAAGTGGTTCACCGTCGGCGAGACGCCGACCAGCGTGCCCGCCGGGATGTAGTGCCCGAGGACCTCGGTGTCCTTGACGGTCTGGCGGGTCAGCGTCGGCACCGGCGCGACCAGCCGCAGCGCCTCCTTCATCACGAGGTCGAGCGTCTCCAGCTTGTCGATGGTGTCGATGTCGAGGACGTCGTCGCCCAGCGCCAGGGACTCCTCGCGCGCCCGCTCCTGCCACTCCGGGTGCTTGGCGAGGTAGTAGGCCATGGCGCTGCTGGTGATGGTCGTGGTGTCGTGCGCGGCCATCATCAGGAAGATCATGTGGTTGACGATGTCGGTGTCGCTGAACCGGTCGCCGTCCTCGGTGGTGGCGTGGCAGAGCGCGGCGAACAGGTCGTCGCCGTCGGCGGCCCGCTTGGCGGGCAGGTTCTCGCCGAAGTAGCGCTCCAGGACCCGCCGTCCGTGCAGCCCGGCCGACCACCGCCCGCCGGGCACCGGGACGCGCACGAGCGCGGTGCCGGCCCGCACGGAGCTGACGAAGGCGCGGTTGATCCGGTGTGCGTCGGCGCCGCTGCGCATGCCCATGAACACGCGCGTCGCGACGTCGAGGGTGAGCTGCTTGAGCGCCCAGTACAGCCGCGGCCGCTCGCTCGCTCCCCAGGTCGCGACACCTTCGCGCAGGGCGGGGCCCATCTCGTTGACGTAGCCGGTGAGGCGGGCGCGGGTGAAGGCCTCCTGCATGATCCGGCGGTGCAGGTGGTGCTCGCCGAAGTCCATCAGCATCAGGCCGCGCTCGAAGAACTTTTCGATGAAGAACTTCCAGCCCTCCTGCGAGAACGCCTTGTCCTTGTTGACGAGCGCGATCTGCGTCGCCTCCGGCCCGGACAGCGCGACGATCCGGCGGCCGAACCCGCTGGTCCACGACACCGGGCCGTAGAGCTCGTAGCGGCGGAGGCCGAAGGCGGGCCCGAAGCGCATCATCTCGAGCATGTGCCCGACGACCGGCGGGCCCTCGTCACCGAGCACGGGCTTGAGGCCGCTGCCGGCGGGCGGGGTCGCGAGCTCCTTGACGGGCCAGCGCGACTGCAGCCACCGCCGGTCGACGCCCGGGGGGAGCGGTAGGGAAGTCAGCGGCGGAACGCGTTCACGCAGTGCTTCGGCGGCCCGGCCCACAGTGCTCGTCAAGGTGACCATCTCCCCGTCGAGATCGGCTATTCCTCCACGATGCACCCTTGTTGACGACCTGACAACAGGTGGGGGTGTCCTCTTTTCGGGTGAGACGTGAAGGCCACCTTGAGGGACTCGGAGTGCCGCAAGGGGGCCTTCACGGATTTGGAGCTGCGGTCAGTCCCAGTCGAGGGCGCCGCCCGACTGGTACTCGATGACGCGGGTCTCGAAGAAGTTCTTCTCCTTCTTCAGGTCCATCGCCTCGGACATCCACGGGAACGGGTTCTCGGTTTCGCCGAAGATCGGCTGGAGGCCGATCTGCTGCGCGCGCCGGTCGGTGATGAAGTGCATGTACTGCTCGCACAGCTGCGCCGACAGGCCGAGCATGCCGCGCGGCATGGTGTCGCGCGCGTACGCGACCTCCAGCTCGCACGCTTCCTTCAGCATCCCGCGCACCTCGGCCTGGAACTCTTCGGTCCACAGGTGCGGGTTCTCGATCTTGATCTGGTTGATGCAGTCGATGCCGAAGTTCAGGTGGATCGACTCGTCGCGCAGGATGTACTGGTACTGCTCGGCGATGCCGACCATCTTGTTGCGGCGGCCGAGGGAGAGGATCTGCGCGAAGCCGGTGTAGAACCACATGCCTTCGAAGATCACGTAGAACGCGACGAGGTCACGCAGGAACGCCGTGTCGGCCTCCGGCGTGCCGGTCTCGAAGTCCGGGTCCTCCAGGTGCTGCGTGTACTTCAGCGCCCACGCGTCCTTGTCCGAAATGGACGGAACCTCGCGGTACATGTTGAACAGCTCGCCCTCGACCAGGCCGAGGCTCTCGCAGATGTACTGGAAGGTGTGCGTGTGCACGGCCTCCTCGAACGCCTGGCGCAGCAGGTACTGGCGGCACTCGGGGTTGGTGATCTGGCGGTACACCGCGAGCACGATGTTGTTGGCCACCAGGGACTCCGCGGTCGCGAAGAAGCCCAGGTTGCGCTTCAGCATCTGCCGCTCGTCCTCGGTGAGGCCGTCCTTCGACTTCCACAGCGCGATGTCGGCCTGCATGGCGACCTCGGTCGGCATCCAGTGGTTGTTGCAGCCGGCCAGGTACTTCTCCCACGCCCAGGTGTACTTCATGGGCAGCAGCTGGTTGACGTCGGCGCGCGCGTTGATCATGCGCTTGTCGTCGACGTTGATCCGGGCGGCGCCGACCTCGATCTCGCCGAGGCCGGTGACGCCGGTCGTCTCCACGTTGGTCATGTTCTCGGGTTCCTTACTGGCAGGCTTCGCAGTCGGGGTCGTCGATCCGGCAGGCGGCGCCTTCGGTGGCGACGAAGTCGACGTCGGTCTTCGGCAGTTCCTTGGACTCCGGCTTCGGCACCGGGGTCACTGGCACGGCCGGGACCGCGGCGGCGGGCGCCGGGGCGGGCGTCGGCGCGGGGGCCGGGGCCGCCGCGGGAGCGGCCGGGGCCGGGGTGGCCGAGACCGCGTTCAGCTTGCCGTCGGTGCCGCGCAGGGTGCTCTTCTCCACGTGCGTCGCGGACTGCGCCCGCAGGTAGTACGTGGTCTTGAGGCCCTTGTGCCACGCGTAGCGGTACAGCTCGTCGAGCTTGCGGCCGCTCGGCGCCGCGATGTAGAGGTTCAGCGACTGCGCCTGGTCGATCCACTTCTGGCGCACCGAACCGGCGTCGACGATCCACTTCGACTCGATCTCGAACGCCGTGGCGTACAGCGCCTTCAGGTCGTCCGGCACGCGGTCGATCTGGCCGAGGCTGCCGTCGAAGTACTTGAGGTCGCTGACCATGACCTCGTCCCACAGGCCGCGGGCCTTGAGGCTCTTGACCAGGTGGGGGTTGACGACGGTGAAGTCGCCGGACATGTTCGACTTGACGAACAGGTTCTGGAACAGCGGCTCGATCGACTGGCCGACCCCCGAGATGTTGGAGATCGTCGCGGTCGGCGCGATCGCCATCACGTTGGAGTTGCGCATGCCGACGGTCTTGACGCGTTCGCGCAGCGGCGCCCAGTCGAGCGTCGTGGAGGTGTCGACGTCGAGGCCGTCACCCTGGCGGGCGTCGATGAGCAGCTGCAGCGAGTCGATCGGCAGGATGCCCTTGCTCCACAGCGACCCCTCGAACGACTGGTACTGCCCGCGCTCCTCGGCGAGGTCGGTCGAGGCCGAGATCGCGTAGTAGGAGAGGTGCTCCATGGAGACGTCGGCGAACTTGACGGCGTCTTCGGAGGCGAACGGCACGCCGATCTCGAACAGCGCGTCCTGGAAGCCCATGATGCCCAGGCCCACCGGACGGTGGCGCAGGTTGGAGCGGCGCGCCTCCGGGATCGTGTAGAAGTTGATGTCGATCACGTTGTCCAGCATGCGGACGGCGGTGCGCACGGTCTTCTCGAGGCGCTTCGTGTCCAGGCCCTCGGGGGTGACGTGCTTGAGCAGGTTGACCGAGCCGAGGTTGCAGACCGCGACCTCTTCGGTGTTGGTGTTCAGCGTGATCTCGGTGCACAGGTTCGACGAGTGCACGACACCGACGTGCTGCTGCGGCGAGCGCAGGTTGCACGGGTCCTTGAACGTGATCCACGGGTGGCCGGTCTCGAACAGCATGGTGAGCATGCGGCGCCACAGCTCCACCGCGCGCACCCGCCGGAACACCTTGATCTCGCCGCGGTCGGCGGCGGCTTCGTACTCGCGGTAGCGCTGCGAGAACGCGTTGCCGTAGAGGTCGTGCAGGTCCGGGGTCTCGTTCGGCGAGAACAGCGTCCACTGCGCGTCGGCCTCGACGCGGCGCAGGAACTCGTCCGGCACCCAGTTGGCCGTGTTCATGTCGTGCGTGCGGCGGCGGTCGTCACCGGTGTTCTTGCGCAGGTCGAGGAACTCCTCGATGTCCACGTGCCAGGTCTCGAGGTACGCGCAGGCCGCGCCCTTGCGCTTGCCGCCCTGGTTGACCGCGACCGCGGTGTCGTTGGCGATCTTGAGGAACGGCACGACACCCTGCGACTGGCCGTTGGTGCCCTTGATGTGCGCGCCGAGGCCGCGGACCGGGGTCCAGTCGTTGCCGAGGCCGCCCGAGTACTTCGCCAGCAGCGCGTTGTTCTTGTACGCCTGGAAGATCGAGTCCAGGTCGTCGTCCACCGTGGTGAGGAAGCAGGACGACAGCTGCGCGCGCGTGGTGCCCGAGTTGAACAGGGTCGGCGTCGAGGCCATGAAGTGGAACGTCGAGAGCAGCTCGTAAAACTCGATCGCGCGGGCTTCGCGGTCGTCCTCGCGGATCGCCAGGCCCATCGCGACGCGCATGAAGAACGCCTGCGGCAGCTCGAAGCGGGTGCCGTCGTGGTGCTGGAAGTACCGGTCGTACAGCGTCTGCAGGCCGAGGAAGCCGAAGTCGAGGTCACGCTCGGCGTGGATGGCCGCGGTGATCTTGTCGAGGTCGAAGGACAGCAGCTCGCCGTCGACCAGCTCCAGCTCGACCGCGCGGCGCAGGTAGCTGCGGAAGTACGCGGGGTACTCGCCGGCCATCTCGTCCTGGCTGGCCAGGCGCGGCTTCTTCGCGAGGTAGCTCAAGGCTTCGCCGCGCAGCTTGTCCAGCAGCAGCCGGGCGCTGACGTAGGAGTAGTTCGGCTCCTGCTCGACCAGCACGCGGGCGGCCATGATCTGGGCCAGGGCGAGCTCGTCGGCGCTGATGCCGTCGTAGAGGTTGCGCTTGGCCTCGGCCAGCACCGGCTCGGCGGTGACGTCCTCGAGCCCGGCGACGGCCTCGCCCACGACGTGGGACACGCGGGCCCAGTCGAGCGGGCGCAGGACGCCGTCGACGCCCTTGACGCTGAGCGCGACCTCGGTGGTGGCGGGCTTGGCGGCCTCGCGGGCCTTCATGCGCTCGTCGCGGTAGAGGACGTAGGCGCGGGCGACCTTGTGGTGCTCGCCGCGCATCAGCGCGAGCTCGACGATGTCCTGGATCTGCTCGATGTGCAGCGCGGTCTCGGGGCCGGCGTGGCGCAGCAGGGTGGTCTCCACCTGCTCGGTGAGCTCGGCGACGACGTGGTGGACGCGGGAGGACGCGGCGGCGTCGCCGCCCTCGACCGCGAGGAACGCCTTCGTCAGCGCGACCGAGATCTTCCCGGCGTCGAACGGCGACACGCTGCCGTCCCGCCGGATGACCCGGATCGCGGTGGGTGTGTCGGGCGCGGCGGGCGGCCGCTGACCGGTTTCGACTGACATGCGTGTCTCCAAAATTGGACGCGTTGGATCGCCACACGGCCGTACAAGGCCGTGCGCTGCAGGTTCTTCAAAGCTGCCCGGCAGTTCTCTGCAGCGGTCTCCCCGTCGCTGGGCCCTGCCGGTCATCAGAGACTACATGTAGGGGTGATCGCCCGCGCGGGACCCAAGGGGTGGCGTGTCGCGCTCTCACCCTGGCGGGTTACGCGATCACCCAGAGGTGCTGTTCAAGCCGCGAGACCGGCTTTCAGAGGGTAGTTTTCCAGACCGCGCGGACCGCTCAGGCGCCGAAGCGCAGCTGGGACGCGGGTAGTTCGAGGCTCGTCACCGGGTGCCGGCCGTCCAGGTAGCCCAGCGGGCCGCGGGGGTTGAAGCTCCAGTCCGCCGACGCCGGCCGCGGGCTGATCTTCGCGCCCACCGGGGTCCGCAGGAGGCCGTCGCGTTCCTGAACCACGTCGAACGACGTCGGGAGGCGGACCGGCAGCCCGGCCCGGCGCCGGAACGCCGCCGTCGCGATCCAGTCGGCCGCGGTGGCCGCGGTCGCCGTGAAGGTGCGGCCGCCGGTGAAGTCGAGCGTCGCCAGGTCCTTCGGGATCGCCCACAGCTCGCGGCCGCCGGCCAGGGAGGCCGCGCTGTCGACCCAGATCTCGGTGATCGAGCACGACACCCGGCGGCCCTTGACCGCCACGGCCGCCAGCAGCTCGTGGTAGGCGAGCTGGCCGGGCGGGGTGTAGTCGATCCACGCCGTGAACACCGAGGCGTGCCCGGCGATCACCAGCGGCTCGGCGGCGACCGCGGGCAGGTCGGCGGCCGGGACGCGCCAGACCGACACGCGCGCGTCCGCGACGAGGTTCCAGGGCTGCGGCGGGTAGGCGGTCATGCGTCCAGCCAGGGGAGGTAGTCGGGCAGGTCCTTGTCGACGCGCATGCGGAACGACGGTGGCCGTTTCTGCAGGAACGACATGACCCCCTCGACGGCGTCCGGGTTGCTGCCCAGGCCGCCGATCAGGCGCGAGTCGAGTTCGTGCACCGGGAACGGCGAATCGGCGCTCGCCATCCGGTAGAGGAGCTGGCGGGTGACCGCGACGGACACCGGCGCGGTGTTCGCGATGAGTTCGCGGGCCAGCTTGTAGGCCTCGTCGAGCACGGTTCCGGTGGGGAAAACCTTGTGCACCAGGCCCTTTTCGAGGGCTTCCGCCGAGGGGAAGACGCGGCCGCTGATCATCCAGTCGAGCGCGGTGCCCATCCCGACGAGCCGCGGCAGGAACCATGTCGACGCGCCTTCGGGGTAGATGCCGCGACGGGTGAAGACGAAGCCGAAGCGCGAGTCCTCCGAGGCGAGCCGGTAGTCGCAGGGGAGCGTGATGGTGCTGCCGGCACCGACGGCCGCGCCGTGCAGGGCGGCGATCACCGGCTTGTTCATCGTGAAGATCCGCTTCGAGCAGCGGCCGGCGGGTTCCTGCCAGGCCGCGTCCGGGCCGGTCGCCGGATCGAAGTCGAACCCGCCCTGTGACAGGTCGGCGCCGACGCAGAAGTCCTGGCCCGCGCCGGTCAGCACCACCACGCGGACGTCCTCGTCCCGGTCGGCGCGGTCCATCGCCTCGCCGAGCTCGTCGGCCATCCGGATCGTGTAGCCGTTGCGCGCCTCGGGGCGGTTCAGCGTCACCGTGGCGATCCGGTCCGCGACGGCGTAGGTGGTCTCGGCCATGGCGATGAAACTAAGGCAGACCGGCACTACTGGCAAGATGTCAATAGTGTGTCCGCAGCGTCCGGGGCGAAACAATCAGGCGTGCTTGATTTTTCCGGGGGCCGGTGCCACGCTGGGCCCCCAGTACGCAAGGAGGCGGCGATGGCGGACCTCGGCGTGATCCTCGGGGATCTCGACGCGGAATCACGGACACTCGACGACGTGGTGGCGGACCTGCCCGCGTCCGACTGGGCGCTGGAAACACCGGCGGCTCGGTGGACGATCGCGCACCAGATCGCTCATCTGACCTGGACCGATGAGAAGGCCCTGATCTCCGCGGCCCACCCGGAGGACTGGCAGGCCGAGGTCGAAAGCCTGCTCACCGCCGGCGAGCACTACGTCGACGAAGCCGCGGCCGAAGGCGCCGAGCTGCCCCCCGCGGAGCTGCTCGAACGCTGGCGCGCCGGGCGGGCGCGGCTGGCCGAGGCCCTGGCCGCGGTGCCGGACGGGCAGAAGCTGCCCTGGTACGGCCCGCCGATGAGCGCGGCCTCCATGGTCACCGCCCGCCTGATGGAGACCTGGGCGCACGGCCAGGACGTCTACGACGCACTGGGCCTGCGCCGCGAGCCCACCGCGCGGCTCTGGCACATCGCGCGCTTCGGCACGCGGACCCGCGACTTCGCCTACCTGCTCAACTCCCTCGCGCCGCCGGCCGAGGAGTTCCGCGTCGAGCTGGCCGCACCCGACGGCACCACCTGGACGTTCGGGCCCGAGGAGGCCGAGCAGAAGCTCACCGGCAGCGCCGTGGACTTCTGCCTGGTCGTCACCCAGCGGCGGCACCCGGCCGACACCGACCTCGTGGCGCAGGGCCCCGACGTCGAGGAGTGGCTGACCGTCGCCCAGGCCTTCGCCGGACCTCCGGGGTCCGGGCGGGAAGCGGGGCAGTTCGCCCCGCCGACGGACTCTTTCCCCCGGAGGCGGCAATGACAGAGACGGCCTTGCGGATCGGCAACGCGTCCGGGTTCTACGGCGACCGCTTTTCCGCCGTGCGCGAGATGCTCACCGGCGGCCCGCTCGATGTCCTCACCGGTGACTACCTGGCCGAGCTGACCATGCTCATCCTCGGCCGCGACCGGCTGAAGGACCCGGACCGCGGGTACGCGAAGACGTTTCTCCGCCAGATGGAGGAGAACCTCGAGCTGGCGAAGGAAAACGGCGTCAAGATCGTGGCGAACGCGGGCGGGCTCAACCCGGCCGGGCTGGCCGGCGCGCTGCGGGACCTGGCCGACAAGCTCGGCCTCGACGTCAAGATCGCGCACGTCGAAGGCGACGACCTGGTGGCCCGCGCCGAGGAGCTGGATCTCGGGAAACCGTTGACCGCCAACGCCTATCTCGGCGCGTGGGGCATCGCGGAGTGCCTGAACGCGGGCGCCGACGTCGTCGTCACCGGGCGCGTCACCGACGCCTCGGTGATCGTCGGCCCGGCCGCCGCGCACTTCGGCTGGGCCCGCGACGACTACGACGCGCTCGCCGGCGCCGTCGCGGCCGGGCACGTCATCGAGTGCGGCGCGCAGGCCACCGGCGGGAACTACGCCTTCTTCACCGAGCACGACCTGGGCCTGCCCGGCTTCCCGATCGCCGAGATCGAGGCCGACGGCTCCAGCGTGATCACCAAGCACCCGGGCACCGGGGGCGTGGTGACCACCGGCACGGTCACCGCCCAGCTGCTCTACGAAATCACCGGCGCGCGCTACGCCGGGCCGGACGTCACCACGCGGTTCGACACGCTCTCGCTGAGCCAGGACGGACCGGACCGCGTGCGGATCTCGGGCGTCCGCGGCGAGGCTCCGCCGCCGACGCTCAAGGTCGCGCTCAACAAGCTCGGCGGGTTCCGCAACGAGACGACGTTCGTCCTCACCGGACTCGACATCGAGGCGAAAGCCGCGCTGGTGAAGGACCAACTCGAAGGCGCGCTGAAGCACCGGCCGCCCGCCGACGTCACGTGGACGCTGGCCCGGACCGATCACGTCGACGCCGACACCGAGCAGACCGCGAGCGCCCTGCTGCACGTCGCGGTCAAGGACGCCGACCCGAAGGTCGCCGGACGCGCTTTCACCGGCGCCGCCGTGGAACTCGCGCTGGCCAGCTACCCCGGCTTCCACGTGACGGCCCCGCCTTCGGACGCCTCGCCGTACGGCGTCTACACCGCGGCCTATGTGGACGCCGGGAAGGTGCCGCACGTCGCCGTGCTGCCGGACGGGATGCGGGTCGACATAGCGCCATCGGCGTCCACTCAGGACTTGTCCGATGTGGACGAGCCCGCACTGCCGGAACCGCTGGACCACGGCCCGGTGCGGCGGGCGCCGCTCGGGCGGGTCGTCGGCGCGCGCAGCGGTGACAAGGGCGGCAACGCCAACCTGGGCGTCTGGGTGCGGTCGGAAGAGGCCTGGCGGTGGCTCGTGCACCGGCTGACCGTCGCCGAGTTCAAGCTGCTGCTGCCGGAGACCGCGGACCTGCCGGTGACGCGCCACCTGCTGCCGAACCTGTGGGCGGTGAACTTCGTCGTCGAGGGCATCCTCGGGGAAGGCGTCGCCGCGCAGGCGCGGTTCGACCCGCAGGCCAAGGCCTTCGGCGAATGGCTGCGGTCCCGCGAAATCGACATCCCCGAGGTGCTCCTGTGACCGATCCTTTTCGGACGCCCGAGCGGGCCGAACTCCGCAAGACCGTGCGCCGGTTCGTCGAGCAGGAGGTCCTGCCGCACCTCGACGACTGGGAACGCGCCGGCGAGCTGCCGCGCGACCTGCACCGCAAGGCCGGCGACCTGGGACTGCTCGGCGTCGCGTTCCCCGAGGAGGTCGGCGGGGGCGACGGGAACTACCTCGACGCGCTCGTCGTCGCCGAGGAGATGCACTACGCCGGCGGCTCCGGCGGGCTGTTCGCGTCGCTGTTCACCTGCGGCATCGCCGTCCCGCACATCGCCGAGGCCGCCGACCCCGTGCAGATCGAGCGCTGGGTGCGCCCGACGCTGGCCGGGGACAAGATCGGCTCGCTGGCCGTCACCGAGCCGGACGGCGGCTCCGACGTCGCCGGGATCCGGACCACCGCGGTCCGCGAGGGCGACGAATACGTCATCAACGGCGCCAAGACGTACATCACCTCCGGCTGCCGCGCGGATTTCGTGACGACTGTCGTGCGCACGGGCGGCGAGGGCGCCCACGGGTTGTCCTTGATCGTCGTCGAGCGTGGCACGCCCGGGTTCACCGTCTCCCGCAAGCTCGAGAAGATGGGCTGGCTCTGCTCCGACACCGCCGAACTGTCCTACGTGGACGTCCGGGTGCCGGTCGAGAACCTCGTCGGCGCCGAGAACAGCGGGTTCGCGCAGGTCGCCACCCAGTTCGTCACCGAACGGCTTTCCCTGGCCGTGCAGGCGTACGCACACGCCCAGCGCGCGCTCGACCTGACGCTGGACTGGTGCCGCCTGCGCGAGACGTTCGGCCGTCCGCTGATCTCGCGGCAGCTCGTGCAGCACAAGGTGGCCGAGATGGCCCGTCGCGTGGACGTCGCGAGGACCTACGCCCGGCAGGCCGCGATCCGGCACGTGTCGGGCGAGGAGGTCATCGCCGAAGCCTGTTTCGCCAAGAACACCGCCGTGGAGGCCGCCGAATGGGTGGTCAACGAGGCCGTCCAGCTGCACGGCGGGCTCGGGTACATGCGCGAGGCCGAGGTGGAGCGCCACTACCGCGACGTCCGGATCCTCGGCATCGGCGGCGGTACCAACGAGATCCTCACCGGCCTGGCCGCGAAGCGATTGGGATACACCTCATGACGACCCTGAGGTCCACTGTGGACACGCGGGCCGCCGAGTTCGGCGCCAACCGCGAGGCGATGCTGGAAAAGCTCGCCGAGATCGACACCGAACAGGCCAAGGCCGTCGCCGGCGGCGGCGAGAAGTACGTCGAGCGGCACCGCAAGCGCGGCAAGCTCCTCGCCCGCGAGCGGATCGAGCTGCTGCTCGACGAGGACTCGCCGTTCCTGGAGCTTTCGCCGCTGGCCGCCTGGGGCACCGACTACCGTGTCGGCGCCAGCCTCGTGACCGGCATCGGGGTCGTCGAAGGCGTCGAGTGCCTGATCTCGGCCAGCGACCCGACGGTCAAGGGTGGCGCGAGTAACCCGTGGACGACCAAGAAGAGTTTCCGGGCGGCGGACATCGCCGCGCAGAACCGGCTGCCGTCGATCAACCTCGTCGAGTCCGGTGGTGCGGACCTGCCCACGCAGAAGGAGATCTTCATCCCCGGCGGCCGGATCTTCCGCGACATCACGCGGGCGTCCGCCGCGGGCTGCCCGACGGTCGCGCTGGTGTTCGGCAACTCGACCGCCGGCGGCGCGTACCTGCCGGGCATGTCGGACTACGTCGTGATGGTCAAGGAACGCGCGAAGGTGTTCCTCGGCGGGCCGCCGCTGGTCAAGATGGCCACCGGTGAGGAGTCCGACGACGAGTCGCTCGGCGGCGCCGAGATGCACGCGCGGACCTCGGGCCTGGCCGACTACCTGGCCGTCGACGAACAGGACGCGATCCGCCTGGGCCGCAACATCATCAAGCGGCTCAACTGGACCAAGCAGGGGCCGACGCCGAAACCGGACTACGCCGAGCCGCTGTACGACACCGAGGACCTGCTCGGCATCGTGCCGACCGACCTCAAGGTGCCGTTCGACCCGCGCGAGGTGATCGCCCGCGTCGTCGACGGCTCCGACTTCGACGAGTTCAAGCCGCTGTACGGCTCTTCGCTCGTGACGGGCTGGGCGAGCATCCACGGCTACCCGGTCGGCGTGCTGGCCAACGCGCAGGGTGTGCTGTTCGGCGAGGAGTCGCAGAAGGCCGCGCAGTTCATCCAGCTGGCCAACCAGATCCACACGCCGCTGGTGTTCCTGCACAACACGACCGGCTACATGGTCGGCAAGGAGTACGAGCAGAGCGGCATCATCAAGCACGGCGCGATGATGATCAACGCCGTGTCGAACTCGAAGGTGCCGCACCTGTCCGTCCTCATGGGAGCGTCCTACGGCGCCGGGCACTACGGCATGTGCGGCCGCGCTTACGACCCCCGGTTCCTGTTCGCCTGGCCGAGTGCGAAGTCCGCGGTGATGGGCCCGGCGCAGCTGGCCGGGGTGCTGTCCATCGTGGCCCGCGCGGCCGCCGAGAGCCGCGGCCAGGAGTACAACGAGGAGCACGACAAGGCCATGCGCGCCATGGTGGAAGGCCAGATCGAAGCCGAGTCGATGCCGATGTTCCTCTCCGGCATGCTCTACGACGACGGCATCATCGACCCGCGCGACACCCGCACCGTGCTGGGGCTGAGCCTGTCCGCGATCCACAATGGACCAGTGAAGGGCGCCGAGGGCTTCGGCGTCTTCCGGATGTGAGTGAGCGATGATCCAGAACCTGCTGGTCGCCAACCGCGGCGAGATCGCCCGCCGCGTCTTCTCGAGCTGCCGCGACGCCGGGATCGGCACGGTCGCCGTGTTCTCCGACGCCGACGCCGCCGCGCCCCACGTACGGGAAGCCGACGCGGCCGTCCGGCTGCCCGGCAACGCGCCGTCCGAGACGTACCTGCGTGCCGAACTGCTGGTCAAGGCCGCCGCGGACACCGGCGCCGACGCCGTCCACCCCGGTTACGGCTTCCTGTCCGAGAACGCCGCGTTCGCCCGCGCCGTCCTCGACGCCGGGCTGACCTGGGTCGGGCCGCCGCCGGAGGCCATCGAGACGATGGGCTCCAAAGTGGAGTCCAAGCGGTTGATGGCTGCCGCGGGCGTGCCCGTACTGTCCGAACTGGACCCGGCTTCGGTGACCTCCGACGATTTGCCGTTGCTGGTCAAGGCGTCCGCCGGGGGTGGTGGACGCGGGATGCGCGTGGTCCGCTCCCCCGACGAGCTGGCCGAGGCCGTGGAAGGCGCCAGCGCGGAGGCCGCGTCCGCGTTCGGCGACCCGACGGTGTTCTGCGAGCGGTACCTGGAGACCGGGCGCCACATCGAGGTCCAGGTGCTCGCGGACAAGCACGGCACGGTGTGGGCGGTGGGGGAGCGGGAGTGCTCCATCCAGCGCCGGCACCAGAAGGTCGTCGAGGAGGCGCCGTCGCCGTTCGTCGACGAAGCAATGCGCGAGGAGCTGTTCGACGCCGCGCGCAAGGCCGCCCAGGCGATCGACTACGTCGGCGCGGGCACGGTCGAGTTCCTCGCCGGGCCCGACGGCCGGTTCTACTTCCTCGAGATGAACACCCGGCTGCAGGTCGAGCACCCGGTGACCGAGAACGTCACCGGGCTGGACCTGGTGGCGCTGCAGCTACGCGTCGCCGACGGGGAACGGCTGCCCGCCGACCCGCCGCCGACCGCCGGGCACTCCATCGAGGTCCGGCTCTACGCCGAGGACCCGGCCGCGAACTGGCAGCCGCAGAGCGGCACGCTGCACACCTTCGAGGTGCCTGACGTCGACCGGTCCTTCACTCACGGCCCCGGGCTGCGGCTCGACTCCGGCTTCGAAACCGGTTCGGTCGTCGGGGTGCACTACGACCCGATGCTGGCCAAGGTGATCACCTGGGCGCCGACCCGCGCCGAGGCCGCGCGACGGCTCGCCAAGGCCCTGGCCGCGTCGAAGATCCACGGCGTCGTCACCAACCGCGACCTGCTGGTGAACATCCTCCGCCACGAGGCGTTCCTGGCCGGTGAGACGGACACGGCGTTCTTCGACCGCCACGGTCTCGACACGCTGGCCGCGCCTCTGGCCACTGTGGACACCGAGCGTAGTTCCGCGCTGGCCGCGGCGCTGGCCGAAGCCGCGACGAACCGGGCGTCGGCGACGACGCAGCGACGGCTGCCCAGTGGCTGGCGCAACGTCCGTTCGTCGGGGCAGCGCAAGGTCTTTTCGGTCGGCGATCGCGAGTACGAGATCGTCTACTCGCTGACCCGGGACGGCCTGAAAGCCGAGGGGTACGAGGCTGAGCTGGTGACCGCCGAGCCCGGCCGGGTCGTCCTGGACGTCGCGGGCGTGCGGCGCACCTTCGACGTCGCGCGCCATGATGGCGTGTCCTATGTGGACTCCGCGCTCGGTTCGGTGGCTTTGACGGCGGCGCCGCGGTTCGCCGACCCGGACGCCGCGCTGGCCGCGGGGTCGCTGGTCGCGCCGATGCCGGGCACCGTCGTCCGGCTGGCCGTGCAGGCCGGTGATCCGGTCAAGGCCGGCGATCCGCTGCTGTGGCTCGAAGCGATGAAGATGGAACACCGGATCGCGGCGCCCGCGGACGGCGTGGTGACCGAGCTGCCGGTGACCGTCGGGCAGCAGGTCGAAGTCGGCACAATTCTGGCTGTGGTGGGAGAAGAAGAATGAACGCCATGAACTTCATCGAGCCGGAGGAGCGGATCGCGCTCCGCAAGGCCGTCGCCGAGCTCGGCACCAAGTACGGGCACGAGTACTACGCCAAGAAGGCGCGCGCGGACGAGAAGACCCACGAGCTGTGGGACGAAGCCGGCCGCCTGGGCTACCTCGGGGTCAACATCCCCGAGGAGTACGGCGGCGGGGGCGCGGGCATCGCCGATCTCGCCGCGGTGCTCGAAGAGCTGGCCGCCGCCGGTTCGCCGCTGCTGCTCATGGTCGTCTCGCCGGCGATCTGCGGCACGGTGATCTCCCGGTTCGGCACCGAAGAACAGAAGAAGCAGTGGCTGCCGGGCATCGCCGACGGCAGCAAGCGGATGGTCTTCGCCATCACCGAGCCGGACGCCGGGTCGAACTCGCACAAGATCACCACCACCGCCAAGCGCGACGGCGACGGCTGGGTCCTCAGTGGACGCAAGGTGTACATCTCCGGCGTCGACGAGGCCGACGCCGTGCTCGTCGTCGGCCGCATGGAGGACTCCAGGACCGGCAAGCTCAAGCCCGCGCTGTTCATCCTGCCGACGGGCACCGCCGGGTTCGAGTACACCAAGATCCCGATGGACATCGTCTCGCCGGAGAACCAGTTTTCGCTGTTCCTCGACGACGTCAAGCTCCCGGCCGAGGCGCTCGTCGGCGAGGAGGACGCGGCGATCGCGCAGCTGTTCGCCGGCCTCAACCCGGAACGCATCATGGGCGCGTCGTTCTCCCTCGGCATCGCCCGCTACGCGCTTTCCAAGGCCGTCTCCTACGCCAACCAGCGCCAGGTCTGGGGTACGCCGATCGGCGCCCACCAGGGCCTCGCGCACCCGCTGGCCGAGATCAAGGTCGAGCTGGAACTGGCCAAGCTGATGACCCAGAAGGCCGCCTCGCTCTACGACTCGGGTGACGACTTCGGGGCGGGGGAGTCGGCCAACATGGCCAAGTACGCCGCCGCCGAGGTCGCGATCCGCGCCACCGACCAGGCCGTGCAGACCCACGGCGGCAACGGCCTGGCCACCGAGTACGGCCTCGGCACGCTGGTCACGGCCGTGCGGCTCGGCCGGATCGCCCCGGTCAGCCGCGAGATGGTGCTCAACTTCGTCGGCCAGCACAGCCTCGGCCTGCCCAAGTCCTACTAGGAGAGTCGTCATGTCTACTTTGGACGGCAAGACCATCATCATGTCCGGCGGCAGCCGCGGCATCGGTGAGGCGATCGCGCTCCGGGCGGCCAAGGACGGCGCTAACGTCGCGCTGCTGGCCAAGACCGCCGAACCGCACCCGAAGCTGCCCGGCACGATCTACACCGCCGCGGAAGCGATCGAGAAGGCGGGCGGCCACGCCTTGCCGATCCTCGGCGACGTCCGCGACGACGACGGGGTCGCGGCGGCCGTGGCGAAGACCGTCGAGCAGTTCGGCGGCATCGACATCGTCGTGAACAACGCCAGCGCGATCGACCTGACACCGACCGAGCAGGTCAGCATGAAGCGCTACGACCTGATGCAGGACATCAACGCACGCGGCACGTTCCTGCTGTCCAAACTGGCCATCCCGCACCTGCGGCAGGGGATGAACCCGCACATCCTGACGCTCTCGCCGCCGATCAGCCTCGACGAGAAGTGGTTCACCGCCGGGCACCTCGCCTACAGCATCGCCAAGTACTCGATGAGCCTGGTGACCGTCGGGCTCGCGGCCGAACTCAAGAAGGACGGCGTCGCGGTCAACTCGCTGTGGCCGCGCACCACGATCGACACCGCGGCCATCCGCAACGTCGTCGGCGCCGAGCTGGCCGACCGCAGCCGGACACCGGAGATCATGGCCGACGCCGCCTACGTGATCCTCACCAGGCCGAGCCGCGAGGCGACCGGGAACTTCTTCCTCGACGACGAGGTCCTGCGGGCCGCCGGCGTCACCGACTTCGCGAAGTACCGCATCGGGGGTTCGGAGGAGGACCTCCAGCTCGACTTCTGGGTCGACCCGGCTTGACCGGCGTCCGCGAACCCCAGCAGGAGCGCAGCCGCACCACGCGGCGGCGGTTGATCGAGGCCGCGCTCGACAGCTTCGGCGAGCACGGCTGGCACGGGGTCACGGTCGCCGTGATCGCCGAACGCGCGGGTGTCTCCCGGGGCGCCGCGCAGCACCACTTCCCGACGCGGGAGACGCTCGTCGCGGCGGCGGTCGACCTTCTGGGCGAGGCGCAGATCGACGAGCTGCGCGCCCGGGCGGCCGACCTGCCGAGCGGGTCGTCGCGCATCGAGCGCGTCGTCGAGATGGTGCTGAACCTGTACACCGGGCCGCTGTTCCGGGCCGCGTTGCAGCTCTGGGCGGTCGCGGCGACCGACGAGGCCCTGCGGGACGTGCTGGTGCCGCTGGAGGCCCGGGTCGGCCGGGAAGCCCATCGGGTGACCGTCGAACTGCTGGACGTCGACGAGACCCGGACCGGGGTCCGTGAGCTGGTCCAGGCCACTCTCGATCTTGCCCGCGGCCTGGGCCTGGCGAACCTGCTGACCGACGACACGCGGCGCCGTCGCCAGATCGTGCGTGAGTGGGCCCAGACTCTGGAACTCCGACTGGCTGGAACCTCCGAGCTCTAGTAAACGTCCTAGTGCCGTAGCTAACACAATTGGCCCAATGGACGATGACTCGTAGTAGTAGGTTCACGGAGCAGAAAGGCAGTCCGGTGTCCGGTTCAGGAGTCGAGCTCACCCACCGCGCGATGGCGATGCTGAGGGCGGTGGCAGCCGGACGCGCTGAGATGTCGTGCAGCTGCGAACCCGACCTCTTCGTCGACGGATTCGCTTGTTGCGATCAGATGACGGCACACGCCCTGGCCCACGGCGGCTACGTGCGCCCCGCCGCCGACGGTGCCGTCGGCCGCGTCCCCGCCGAGCTGACCGAAGCCGGTCGCGCCGCGCTGGAGATCACGCTCGCCGCCTGAGCCCGCGCGGACGATCACGCAGCGTCGTGGCGTTCGCTCGCACGTTCGGTGACCACCGCCGTACCCGTCCACCGCCCTGACCTGGCAGTGTGGTCACATGGCGGATCAGGACCCCCCGGCCACGAAGCCGGGGGACGAGGAAGCGACGGTTTTCCTCCCCAGTGACTTTCGCGGCCCGCACTGGCCGACCCGCGACCTCGACGTCTCGCGGCGGCCGTACGACGAGTTCGCCACGCAGATCGTCGCGAGGCCACCCGCCTCACCCGTGTCCGCCGGCCGCGGCGAAGGCGCCGGGTCGTCACTGGCCCGCTCGAGCGGGCGGATGGCGATCGCCTCGACCGTCAGCCGGATCACCGGCTTCGTCGCGAAGCTGCTGCTGGCCGCGGTGGTCGGGACCGGGTTCGTCAACGACTCCTTCACCGTCGCCAACACCCTGCCGAACATCGTGTTCGAGCTGCTCTTCGGCGGCGTGCTGGCCAGCGTCGTGGTGCCGCTGCTGGTCCGCTCGCAGGACGACGGCGACGGCGGCCGCGCCTACACGCAACGACTCCTCACGATGGCGCTGGTGCTGCTCACCGTCGGGACGGCCGTCGCGGTGGCCATCGCCCCGCTGTTCACCGCGCTCTACGTCGACAAATCGTCAGCGGAGGCCAACCCGGGGCTCACCACCGCGCTGGCCTACCTGCTGCTGCCGCAGATCCTGTTCTACGGCCTGTTCGCGCTGATGTCGGCCATCCTCAACGCCCAGAACGTGTTCGGCCCGCCGGCCTGGGCGCCGGTGCTGAACAACGTCGTCGTCACCGCCACCCTGGTCGGGTTCGCGCTGGTGCCGGGGGAACTGACCGTCAACCCGGTGCGGATGAGCGACCCGAAGCTGCTCGTGCTCGGCCTCGGCACCACGCTCGGCATCGTCGTGCAGGCACTCGTGCTGATCCCGGCGCTGCTGCGCACCGGCTTCCGGTTCCGCTGGCGCTGGGGTTTCGACCCGCGGATGAAGGAGTTCGGCGGGCTGGCCGCGTGGATCCTCGGGTACGTCGTGGTGAGCCACGTCGGCTTCGTCGTCACGACCCGCGTGCTGACCGGCGGCACCGGCGGCGGGGTCACCGCCTACAGCTACGCGTCCCTGCTCTTCCAGCTGCCGTACGGCATTCTCGGCGTCTCGCTGCTGACCGCGCTGATGCCGCGGATGAGCCGGGCCGCCGCGGACGGCGACACCGCGCGGCTCGTCGGCGACCTTTCGCTCGCCTCCCGCATCTCCACGGTGCTGTTCGTGCCGATCTCCGCGGCGCTGGCCGTCGTCGGCACGCCGATCGGCATCGCGATCTTCACCTGGGGCCGCGGCACCCTCGACGACGCCGAGCGGCTCGGCCAGACCCTCGCCGTCTCCGCCGTCGGGCTGCTGCCCTACGCGCTGGTGATGCTGCAGCTGCGGGTGTTCTACGCGATGAAGGACGCCCGCACGCCGACGCTCATCATGCTCGTGATGACGGCGGTCAAGATCCCGCTGCTGTTCCTGTGCCGCGGGCTGCTCGACGGCGAGCACGTCGTCTACGGCGTGATGCTGGTCAACGGCGCGGGGTTCGTCGTCGGCGCCGTGCTCGGCCAGGTCTGGCTGTGGGTCCGGCTCGGGCACCTGCGCAGCCGCCGGTCGCTGCGGGTCGGGCTCATCACGCTCGGCGTGAGCGGGCTCGGGGTGCTGGCCGCGGTCCTCGCCGGCTACGCCGTGCCCGCCTCGCTCGGCCCGATCCCCACCGCGTGGGTGAAGCTGCCGATCCAGGGCCTGCTCGGGATCGCCGTGCCGTTCGGCTTGCTGGCGCTGCTCAAGCTGCCGGAGTTCACCCCCGTGACCCGGCGCGTGGCGGGGTTGCTGCGCCGCGGGTGACCCTTGTCGACGACTACGGCCGGATCCGCGATCCGGACGTCTCGAAACGATAACGAGAGCGCTGCGATCAGCACGTTTACAATTCCGGCGCCGGTTCCTAATATCCAGCGGAATCAGCGAAGGGGCGGAGGTCGTTCATGACGCGCAGCGCGCGCAGGCGGCGGGACCGGGTCTCGGTCGACGAACTGCTCCGGCAGGCCGGGGTCCGGCCGCGGAAGCCGGGCTCGCGCTCGGCCGAGGTGGCGGCGCGCCGTGACCCGGAGGCCGAGCCGCACAGTGCGGGGGCCCGGATCGCGCTGGCTTCGGCGGTCGCCGTGGTGCTGGGCGGGCTGGTGCTCGCGCTGGTGACGCAGCCCGATCCCGTCCCGGGGTCCACGGGGTTCCCGCAGCTGCAGCCGGCCACGGGCGTCCCGTCGTCGAGCGCGGTCGCCGTGCCCACGCGCACGACCACGCCGTCGCCGGTGGTCATGCAGGCGCGCCCGACGCGGACGACCACACCGACGCCGTCACCTGCGGTGTCGACGGTGAAGATCCCGCCGCCGACGACCACCGTGCCGCCACCGACCACAGTGGACTTGAGCACGCTGTACCCGGGCTACGCGAACTACGGCGGCGGCGACCACCACGGCGGTCACACGCGCTGACGCCGCAGCAGCAGGTAGGTCCCGCCGGCGATGAGGAAGCCGGCGGCGAAGGTGAGGTCCCCGGTTTCCGGCACGGCCTTCGGGATCGGCGCGGTGTAGAGCGCCTGGTTGGCGAAGAGGCCGACCGACACCACGAGCCCGGCCAGGAACGCGGTGAACCCGGCCGCGTTGCCGTACACCTTGTTGGTCAGCAGGTCGCCGAACTCGGTGCCGCGCCGGCGGTGGTGGTCGGCCAGCAGCACGCCCAGCCACGGGCCGATCCAGTAGGCGATGACCAGCAGGAAGTTCTCGTAGGCGTGGCCGGCGTCGGCCAGCCCGAGCCAGGCCAGCACGAACCCGACCGCGCCGAACGCGAGCGCGACCACGGCGCGCCGCCACGCCAGCGGCAGCTTGACCCCGAGGGCGAGGAAGGCGAGCGCGCCCGAATAGACGTTCAGGACGTTCGCGGCGACGGCGCCGAGCGCGATCGCCAGCAGCGTCGCGGCGGCGAGGAAACCGGGCAGGTGCCCGGTGAACGCCGTCGCCGGGTTGTCGTCGGCCGCCCCGCCGATGGTCGTGGAGGCGGCGCCGACGAGCATCAGGATCGTCGTGGACAGGAAGAGCCCGAGGCCGGCGTAGGCGCCGATCGCGCGTTTCGAGGCGGTGCGCGGGAGGTAGCGCGTGTAGTCGGCGGCGTACGGGTTCCAGCCGGCGGTGTAGCCGAACGCGGTGCCCACGGTGAGGAGGAACCCGCCGAGCCCGCCGGTGCCGGCCGCCGAGCCGGGGTGGGACTTCGCGAAGATGACGACGCTCGCCGCGGCGAACACGATCGCGAGGACGGCGAAGACGTACTTCTCGTACGCCTGGACGAGGTTGTGCCCGAAGAAGGCGATCGCGATCTGCGCCGCGACGACGATGACGAGGCAGGCGAGCACGGGCAGGCCGGTGAGGCTGGTCAGCGCGAAGGCGCCACTGACGCTGTTGACGGCGAACCAGCCGATCCCGGCCATGACCGACATGAGCGCCGCGGGCACGAGGTTCCCGCGGTACCCGAAGGCGGCGCGCCCCAGCACCATCTGCGGTACGCCGTACCGGGGCCCTCTCGCGCTCAGCACACCGTGGGCCAGCGCGCCGAGGCCGTTGCCCAGGAGGGCGGCGAGCGCGGCCTGCCAGAAGGAGAGCCCGAAGGCGGTGACGGCGAGCACGCCGACGAAGACGGTGGCGAACTCGAGGTTGGGGGAGGCCCAGGTCCAGGCCAGCTGCCGCGGCGTCCCGTGCCGGTCGCCGTCGGCGACGGGCTCGATCCCGCCGGGCTCGACGGCGACGACCTTGTCGCCGTAGTGGGCACCTTCGGTCGTCGTCATGGACCGACGGTAGGTGACGGATATTGCGGCGGTGTGACGGTTTCCGGTTCCCGCTCACCGGAGACCGGGGTCCCGCTCACCGGGAACGCGGAAACCGCGAAGGCCCTCTCACCGACCCCGATGCCGGTGAGAGGGCCCTCGACTGCCCCACTACGGGCGCTGTGTCAGCCGGTGTAGCCGGCGACGATCTTGGTGAACGCGTACTTGTCCTGCGTGATGCCGCTGCACTCGCCGCCGCCGCTGCAGTCGCGGTTGGTGGCCCAGAACGTGAAGCGGCCCAGGTGGTGGCTCGTCGCGTAACCGCGGATGGAGGTGAAGTTGGCGACCGTGACCGTCTCGCCCGCGTTGTCGGTCTTGCCGTTCATCGAGGAGAGGCCGCTGTGCCGGTACGCCGTGTCGTCGGTGTAGCCGAACGTCGTCTTGAGCTGGTTCTTCAGCCCGTCGACCGCGGACTTCGTCATGGCGGCCATGTCACCGCCGCTGGAGAAGTCGAACGGCATGACCGACCAGACGTCGACCGGGGCGCCGATCGCCTTGGCCTGGTTGATCAGGCGCTTGCCCCAGCTGTCGGGGCCGGTCGTGGTGGTGCCGATGGTGATGACGACCTTCAGGTTCGGGTTGGCCTGCTTGGTCAGCTTGACCGCGTTGAGGATGCGGTCCTGCACCGTGTTGTTCTGGAACTCGTCGGTGTTCTCGATGTCCAGGTCGATCGCCTTGAGCCCGTAGGCGTCGATGACCTTCTGGTACGCGCCCGCCAGCGCCGAAGCCGACGTGCACTTCGAACCGAGCTTCGTGCCGGACCAGCCGCCGAAGGAGGGGATCACGTCCCCGCCCGCGTTGCGGATGTTCGTGATGAGCGTCTTGTCCGAGCCGGTCAGCGAGCGGCTGCCGTCCCACTTGGGGTTGCACGTGCCGTCGGACAGCACGAACGCGAGGGTAAACGCTTTCACCCCGGTCGCGGACATCGCCGCGGTCGGGCTGGTCTGGCCGCCCCACTGGTACAGGTACGGGGAAGCGAGCACCGGGTCCGCCGCGGCCATGGCCTGCGGGGCGAGACCGACCGCCGTCGCCATCGCGGCTCCGGCCGCGACCGCGAGGGTCACCAGACGGCGTAGGGAATTCATGGGGTCCTCCAAACATGTGGTTGGAGCACCTCCGGTTTGAGGCGGCGGGATCATCCCGGGAGGAGCGCTGTGTGCCACCACACAGTGGACTAGACCAATGTGGCGTGTCAACCCTTCTTCGGTCGGAAATATGACACACCGTGCGCGCGCGGCTCCTGAGCGTCCTGCCTTGGGCGGCCGTGTGAGATTCCCCTGAAGGCGGAGTGACAGCGCGCGGCAGACCGGCTAGTTTGCCGAAATGGTGGGGGATTCCACGGTCGCAGCCGGCGGGGGACGTCGCCCCGGCCGGTTCCTGCTCGCCGTGCCCCTGCAGCGCTGGGCGGTGTGGCGCCTGCCCCGCCGCGGCCAGGTCCTGTTCGTCTTCGTGGTGGACGTGCTCGCCGTCGCCGCCGTGGCCCTCGCCGCCGTCCGGTTCCCGCCGCTCGCCTCGATGCTGCCGCCGTTCGCGCTGCTCACGGGCGGGATGCTGGTCACCGCGGAACTGTCCCGGCCGGTGGAACGCCACCGCGAGGACACGCTGCTCGGACCCGGCGTCGACACCCCGTGGGTCTTCGCCGGGGTCGTCGTGCTGCGGCCGGGGCTCGCCGTCGCGCTGGTCGTGCTCTCCGCGCTGCACCAGTGGTTCCGGGTCCGCAGAAGACCCGTGTACCGCCAGGCGTTCGGCGCCGCGTCGACCGCGCTGGCGGGCCTCGTCGCCGGGGCGTTCCTCACCGCGACCCGCGTCGAACCGCTCGCCGCGGCCCTCGACGCCCGCACGGTCGCCCTGCTCGTCCTCGCCGGGCTGGTGTTCCTGGCCGTGAACGCCGCGCTCGTGACCGCCGCCGACGGCCCCCGCCCGCCCCGCGAAGCCGCCCCGGGCCACGCCTTCGACGCCGCGATGACCGCGTTCGGCATCCTGTTCGGCTGGGCCGCGCTCGCCGCACCCCTGTTCGTGCCGTTCCTGGCCGGCGCGACGGTCGTGCTGCACCGCGGCGGCCTGGGCCGCGGCCGCCGCGAACACGTCACCCTCGATCCCGGCACCGGGGTGCTGACCGCCGCGTCGTGGCGCGGCGCCGCCGAAGCGGAGGTGACCCGGCTCGGCCGGCACGGCCCCGGCCAGGCCGTGCTGCTGCTCGACCTCGACCACTTCCGCCAGCTCAACGACCGCTACGGCGCCCGGATCGGCGACGCGGTGCTGCGCGCGGTCGCCGACACCCTGCGCGACGAGGTCCGCGCCGCGGACCTCGTGGGCCGCTCCGGCGGCGAGGAGTTCGCGGTCCTGCTGCCCGGCACCGGCCGCTTCGACGCGATGGCGATCGCGGAACGGATCCGGCTGCGGGTGGCCTCGACGCTGGTGGCGCTGAAGGCCTCGGGCGACGGCCCGCAGTTCGTCGGCGTGACGGTCTCGATCGGCGTCGCGGCCTGCGGCCCCGACGAGCTGCTGGCGGACGCCCTCCTGGCCGCGGAGGCGGCGGTGCTGCGCGCGAAGGCCGCGGGCCGCAACCGCACGATCTGCGCGGAGCCGGGGTCGTGAGGGGTAATGAGTCGCTGGAACGGCGCCTTCAGGTGCGCGCCACGGCAGGAGGCTCCGCGTTCGTCGATGGTGGTTTCTGGACGCTCAGCGACCCAAATCCTCCATCGACACCTCGCAGCATGTCGCTGCCGGAAGGTCCCGCCGGTGCGTAGGTGACCAAATGCAGGTCCGCCCTGACCCACAGCACCACTCACGACGTGTGCGGCGGGGTCCTCAGCTCATCGTGATGGCGTCCAGCTTGTCCTTCAGGTAGTCCGACGCGATGACCTCCGGGTAGATCCGCTTGCCCAGCGGCGGGGCCAGCGACGTGATGCGCGCGTCGTGGTCGGTCTCGTAGAAGAAGACCAGGGACATCAGGTCCTCGTCCGGGGCCGTGGGCGCCGGGGGCAGGACGCGGTGGCGGGTCGAGCGCCAGCGGTCGCCCGTCCAGCGGGCCATCAGGTCGCCGATGTTCACCGTGAACGCCTCCGGGTGGTGCGGGGCGTCCTCCCACTCGCCGCCGGCCGTGTAGACCTGCAGGCCGCCGACGCCCGCCTGGCGGTCGAGGACCGTCACCGTGCCGAAGTCGGTGTGCGGGCCGATCCGGAACTGGTCGGGCTCGGGCGCGCCGACGTGGGTCATCGGCGGGTACCAGTTGATGTTGAACGTGTACGTCGGGTGCGCGGTGTGCCGGGTGAAGTGGCTCTCCGCCAGGCCGAGCGCCGCGGCGAAGATCTCCAGCAGGTGGTCCGACAGCGCCCGCATCCGGCGCATGTATTCGGTGGCCGTCTCGGCGAGCCCCGGCACCTCGTCCGGCCAGACGTTGGGCTGGAACCAGAACCCGTCGATCTCGGCGACGCCGACCCCGAAGTCCGCACCCGCCGAGTACGACTCCTTGAGGTCGGGCGGGGTTTCGGTGCCCTCGGCGTAGCCGTTGGCCTCCACCCCCGGCGGCAGCCAGCCGCGGCCGCCGACGGTGACCGCGTAACGCTGCTTGACGTCCTCGGGCAGCGCGAAGAACCGGTGCGCCAGCTCCCGGGTCCGGTGGCGCAGCTCGTCCGGGACGCCGTGCCCGGTGACCAGCAGGAACCCGGACTCGCGCAGCGCCCGGTCGACCTGCTCGGACACCTCGGCCCGGCCCTCGGAGGTGCCCGTGAACCACGGCGAAAGGTCCACGAGCGGTACGGATGACGGCATACGAGCTCCTCGCACGGAAAGCTGTCCTGAGTGAAGCTGTCCTAGGTGGACTGTTCGACCCCGATGTCCTCGAACCACAGGTCCGGGCGCGCGGCGATGAACTCCGTCATCAGCGCGGTGCACGCGGGGTCGTCGAGCAGGGTGATCTCCACACCGAGCCCGGCGAGCCAGTCGTGCCCGCCGTGGAACGTCTCGGCCTCGCCGATGACCACGCGTCCGATACCGAACTGACGGACGAGCCCGGAGCAGTACCAGCAGGGGGAGAGCGTGGTGACCATGATCGTGTCGCGGTAGTGGGGGCGGCGGCCCGCGTTGCGGAACGCCGCGGTCTCGGCGTGCATCGACGGGTCGCCGTCCTGCACGCGCCGGTTGTGCCCGCGGCCCAGCAGGGCACCGGCGGAGTCGAACAACGCGGCCCCGATCGGGACGCCGCCCTCGTCGCGGCCCAGTTCGGCTTCTTCCCGGGCGACGGCGAGCATGGCGGAAGGGTCGATCGGCATGCGCCACTCTCACCGCCCGGAGCCGTGCCTGGCAAGTGTTTGACACTTCAACGGCACCATCCGGCCGATCGAGGACCGGAACTGTCCTCGATGTCTGGCACACTGCGTGTCATGTACGGCACTTCGGAGCGACTGCTGAGGCTGCTCTCGCTGCTGCAGACCCGGCGGGACTGGCCGGGTTCGGACCTCGCGTCGCGCCTGGAGGTGGACGTCCGGACGATCCGCCGGGACGTCGAACGGCTGCGTTCGCTGGGGTACCCGGTGCACGCGACGCCGGGCGTCGCCGGTGGCTACCGGCTGGGCGCCGGGGCCGCGCTGCCGCCGCTGCTGCTGGACGACGACGAGGCCGTCGCGGTCGCGGTCGGCCTGCGCACGGCCGCGAGCGGCACGGTCAGCGGCATCGAGGAGACGTCCGTGCGCGCCCTGGCGAAGCTCGAACAGGTGCTGCCCGCCCGGCTGCGCCCGCGGGTCGGCGCGCTGCAGGCCGCGACGGTCTCGCTGCCCGGCGGCGGCCCGACGGTCGACGCCGGGGTGCTCACCGTGATCGCCGCCGCCTGCCGGGACCACGAGCGGCTGCGCTTCGGTTACGGCGACCGCTCCGGCGCGGCGACCGAGCGGTCGGCCGAGCCGCTGCGGCTGGTGCACACCGGACGCCGCTGGTACCTGGTCGCCTTCGACCTCGGCAAGCAGGACTGGCGCACCTTCCGCGTCGACCGGATCACCGGCGTGCCGGTGGCGGGCTTCCGGTTCACCCCGCGCGAGCCGCCGGCCGAGGACCTCGCGGCGTACGTTTCCCGGCAGATCTCGAGCGCGCCGTACCCGCACCAGCTCGTCGTGCGGGTGGCGGCGTCGGCCGACGTGGTGGCCGCCCGGATCCCGCCGACGAGCGGCACGGTGGAGCCGATCGACGAGCACAGCTGCCGCGTGCGGACCGGGACGGCCAACCTGGACGCGGTGCCGTACTACCTGGCGCAGTGGGGCCACGACTTCGTCATCGAAGAGGCGCCGCCGGGCCTCGTGGAACTGCTTCGGGTGATCGCGGAACGCTTCGCGCGCGCCGTCGGCTGACGGCCGCCGTGCCGGGTAGGCTCGGTGGCCGGTAGCTGTGAGAAACCCGGAGGGTGACTGTGAGCTCGGTGCCTGGAATCGATCCGTCGGTCGCGCCCAGCGGTGCGGGCTGCGTCGAGTGCGACGCGGCCGGTGGCTGGTGGGTGCACCTGCGCCGGTGCGCGCAGTGCGGGCACGTCGGCTGCTGCGACACGTCGCCGTCGCAGCACGCGACCGCGCACTTCAAGGCCACCGGGCACCCGTACATCCAGAGCTTCGAGCCGGGGGAGTCCTGGTTCTGGAACTTCGAGACCGAGACGGCCAGCGAGGGACCGGCGCTGAGGGAGCCGGACTCGCACCCGGACGGCCAGCCCGTGCCGGGCCCGGTCGAGCGCCTGCCGGCGGACTGGCAGCAGCACCTCAACGGTTAGCGACCGCTTAGTCTGTGGCGGGCGTCTCAGTCCCTGCCGCCCTTCAGGACTCCTGGACGCCGAGCATGCGCAGCACCAGGCCGCCGTACTCCTTGCCGAGCGCGGTCGGCGTCTGCCGGGCGCGCTCGCTGTACCAGCGGGCGACGTCCACCCCGAGCGAGAGCACCGCGCGGGCCGCGACGTGCGGGTCGGACACGGTGAAGGCGCCCGCCCCGGCCCCTTCGGCGATCACCTCGCGCACGATCCGCTCGATCCGGCGCCGCAGCTCGGCGACCACCTCGAACTCCTCGTCGGGCAGCGCCTGCAGCTCGTACTGCACGACCCGGGCCACGGTGTGGCGCCGCGCGTGCCAGGCGACGAAGTCCTCGACGATCAGCCGGATCCGCTCGACCGGGTCGGACACCTTGGCGACGACGTTCTCGACCAGGGCGAGGGTCTGCTCGTGGCCGTACCGGCTGATCGCGAACAGCAGCGCGGCCTTGGACGGGAAGTGCACGTAGAGCGCGGCCGGGCTCATCCCGGCGGCGCCGGCGATGTCCCGGGTCGTCGTGGCGTGGTACCCGCGCTTGGCGAACGCCTCGACCCCGGCCAGCATCAGCCGGCGCGCGGTCTCGGGCTGCACGTCGGGCCACAGTTCGGCCGACAGGGACATCGTCATCGGGAGATCCTCTCAGACGCGGCACCCACGGGCGACGGGCTCGGCAGCCCACCTCGATCGTTCCCAGTGTAAGTGAGCGCTTCGTCAGCGGATCCGGGCCGCGCTTCTGGCGTTCGGACCAGGCTGATCGTGGCGAGGTCCTCCTCGGCCGCGGCGGCTAGCGGCGCTGGGTGGTGACACCGCGGCGGATGTCGCCGGGGAGCGGGCGGACGCGCTGGAGGTCGCGGCGGCTGGTCGAGTGCAGCTGCCAGGGAACGCTCGTGACCATGACGCCGGGTTCGAACAGGAGACGCCCCTTCAGCCGCAGCGAGCTCTGGTTGTGGAGCACGTTCTCCCACCAGCGGCCGACGACGTATTCGGGGATGTAGATGCAGACGACGTCCCGTGGGCTGTTGCGCCGCAGGTTCTTGACGTACTGCACGACCGGGCGGGTGATCTCGCGGTACGGGGATTCGATGACCTTGAGCGGGATCTTCATCCCCCGTCGTTCCCACGCGCGCCGCAATTCCCGGGTGTCGGTGTCGTCGACGTTGACCGTGATGGCCGTCAGGGAGTCGGGGCGGGTCGCGCGGGCGAACGCGATCGCGCGCTGGCTCGGTTTGTGCAAAGTGGACACGAGCACGATCGCGTGGACCCGGCTGGGCAGCAACTCGCTCTCGTCGTCGGGTTCGAGTTCCTCCCGGACGTGGGTGTAGTGCCGGTGGATCGAGCGCATGAAGACGTACAGCAGCGGGATGGCGATGACGACGAGGTAGGCGCCGTGGGTGAACTTCGTGACCAGCACGACGACGAGCACGACCGCGGTCAGGACCGCGCCGAGGGCGTTGATCAGCCGGGAACGGTGGGCCGACCGTCGTTCCCTGGCGTCGGCGGTGTCGGCGAGGATCCGGTTCCAGTGCCGGACCATCCCGGCCTGGCACAGCGTGAACGAGGTGAACACGCCGAGGATGTAGAGCTGGATGAGCCGGGTCGTGGAGCCGTCGAAGGCGAAGATCAGGATCGCGGCGACGACCGAGAGCGCGATGATCCCGTTGGAGAACGCCAGCCGGTCGCCGCGGGTGTGCAGCTGCCGGGGCAGGAACCGGTCCTGCGCCAGGATCGAGGCCAGCAGGGGGAAGCCGTTGAACGCGGTGTTCGCCGCGAGGATCAGGATGAGGGCCGTGGCGGCCTGCAGGACGTAGAACAGCACGGCGTGGTCGCCGCCGAACACGGCCGCGCCGATCTGGCTGATGACCGTGCGCTGGGGATCGGTCGCGCAGTTGCCGGCGAACCCGGCGAGGTCGCACGTGTTCTCGGCGATGTGCACCCGGGTGATCAGCGCGAGGGCGGTGATGCCGCCGAACATGACCACGGCCACGGCGCCCATGGCGGTCATCGTGCGGGCGGCGTTGAGGGCCTTGGGTTTCCGGAACGCCGGGACACCGTTCGAGATGGCTTCGACGCCGGTGAGGGCCGTGCACCCGGAGGAGAACGACCGCAGCAGCAGGAACACCAGCGCGAGGCCGGTCAGCCCGACCTGCTCGGGGTGCACCGCGTAGCCGGCGCTTTCGGAGACCGGCGGGTGCCCGGCGACGACACGCGCGAACCCGACCACGATCATCAGCACGACGGTGGCGATGAACAGGTAGGTCGGCGCCGCGAAGGTGCGCCCCGACTCCCGGATGCCGCGCAGGTTCATCGCCATGAGCACGACGATGAAGCCGACGTCCAGCAGGATCCGCTCGTCGTTGAGCTGCGGGACCGCGGAGATGATGTTGTCCACGCCGGAGGAGACGGACACGGCGACGGTCATGATGTAGTCGACCATCAGCGCGCCGGCGACCACCAGGCCCGCGCGGCTCCCGAGGTTGCGGGAGGCGACCTCGTACGAGCCGCCGCCGCTGGGGTAGGCGCGCACCACCTGGCGGTAGGAGATCACCACGACGGTGAGCAGCACGGCGACCGCCAAGCCGATCCACGGCGCCAGGCTGAAGTAGGCGAGCCCGCCGATCGACAGGATCAGCAGGATCTCCTGGGTCGCGTAGGCGACCGACGACAGCGGGTCGCTCGCGAAGATCGGGAGGGCGAGCCACTTGGGCAGCAGCGTTTCGCCGAGGGTGTCGCTGCGGAACGGCCGGCCGACGACCAGCCGTTTGAGCGATGACGTGGGTGCCGGCACGTAGGGAGCGTGCCTCCCGCGCCGGGCGGGCGGCGTAGGGAAAGCATCAAGATTCGACGGCCGGCGTAGAGATCGCGTAAACGTCCTCCGGCTGACCGTCAGAGTCTCGTCAACGGTGCCGCCCGGCTTCGGCCGGGTGCCTACGGTGCCCGGGCACGTCGTTCCGGGGAGCTGCCATGACCGAAGCCGTTCTGACGCGCGTGATCTGCTGCCCCGGTGCGGCGGAACTGCTCGACGCACTCGCCCCCGGCGGCCGGTCGTACGCCGAACTCCGCCACACCTTCCCGCGCCGCGTCCTGGATCCCGCGGTGCGGGTGCTGGCGGCCGAGGGAGCCGTCCGGCGGTCGGAACCGGGTACGTGGGACGGGAAATCCGGCCGCGGGGTGGTGCTGTCCCTCACCGCCACCGGACAGCGACTCGTCGCGGAATTGTCCGATTTGGACGTTTGGGTCGCGGTGTACGAGCGCTACCTCAACGGGTAGCCGGCCCCCGGTCGAACGGGGCACGACCAGCGGGTCCTCGAAGCCACGGCAGGGCAGGCCCTGCTGGCCCTGCGGCAGCAGCGGATGACCGTCAGACGCAGGAAGCGCAACGCCGTGCGGAGACCACCGAGCTGCGCACGGCCTTGCTCTCGGCCGTCGGGCACGACCTGCGCACGCCACTGACCTCGATCAAAGCCGTCTACGGCGGACTGCGCGCCCACGACATCGACCTGTCGGACGAAGACGTCGAAGAGCTGCTCGCCGCCGGCGAAGAGTCGGCCGACCGGCTCGCCGGTCTCGTCGACAACCTGCTCGACTCCTCCCGGCCGGCCACCGGCGCGGTGCGGCCGATCCTGCGCCCGGCCGGCTACGACGAAGTCGTCTCGACCGCGCTCGCCGCGGTGGACGGCGGCGGGAAGGTCGTGGCCGACGTCGACGCCCGGTTGTCCGCGGTCACGGCCGACGCCGGGCTGCTGGAACGCGCCATCGCCACCGTGATCGACAACGCGGTGCGCCACGGCGGCGGCGAGGTCGCCGTGCGCGCCAGCGCCTACGGGGGCCGGGTCGAACTGCGCGTCGTCGACCGCGGCCGCGGACTGCCGAAGGGGAGCGCCGAATCGGCGTTCGCGCCGTTCCAGCGGCTCGGCGACCGCAACACACCACCGGCGCCGGCCTGGGCCAGTCGGTCGCGAAGGGATTCGTCGAGGCGATGGACGGGACCGTCCGCGCCGAGGACACCCGGGTGGCGGGCCGACCGTCGTCGTGTCCCTGCCGGCGGTGGCGCGATGACGTCCGCGCTCGTGCGCGCCCTGCGGATCAACCTCACCGCCCGCGGCTACGACGTCATCCCGGCCGCGTCCGCGCGGCCGGACCTGGTCCTGCTCGACCTCGGGCTGCCCGACATCGACGGCATCGAGGTGATCCGCGAACCGGGGAGCCGGAGCGCGATGCCGATCATCGTGCTGTCCGCCCGGCACGAGTCCGCCGACAAGATCCAGGCCCTCGACACCGGCGCCGACAACTACGTCACGAAGCCCTTCGGCATGGACGAACTGTTCGCGGGCCTGCGCGCCGCCGAGCGCAGGCTGGCGCTCGCCGCACCACGAGAGCAGAACGTCGTCGTCGAGACCGCCGCGTTCACCGCGGACGTCGCGGCCAAGATCGTCCGCCGGGGCGACGCCACGGTGCACCTGACCCGGACCGAATGGGCCGTTCTCGAGCAGCTGGTCCGCAACCCCGAGTCGCTGATCAGTTCCAGGCACCTGCTGACCACCGTGTGGGGCCCGGAGCGCGCGCACTACCTGCGGGTCTGCATGGCACAGTTGCGGCGGAAGCTCGAGCCCGACCCGTCGCACCCGCGGTACCTGCTCACCGAAACGGGCATCGGGTACCGCTTCGTCCCGGAGGAGACGCCGTGACCGACCCGGCTCAAGCCATCGGGCCGGCCGGCGGAGTTCGCGAGCCTGGTTTCCGCTCGCTGCGGCTTTCCACGACGCGCAGTGTGAAAGCCAGCGCGAGGAAGCTGCCGATGAGCAGCAGCGCGTGGACGAGGTCGCTCATCGAATTCCTTGGGCTCGGGGAACCATGTCACCGAACACTGCCGGGGCCGGGGGAGTGCGCGCGTCCCGTGGCACGGTTTCCTCACGCCGCGGCGGCTGACTCTGACGGCATCTTGACCCGTTCGCCGTCCGCGTCGAGTTCCCGTCGAAGTGCTCATGTCCGATATTCGCAGAATGGTATCTTCGATCGTGCGCGCAATTGCGTTGTGGTGTGGTCTGGCCACGCTGGGTTGCCTGGCCGGAGTCTTCCCCGTGGTGATGCTGGTGTTCCGGCACAGCGGCGAGTCGCGTATGCGGGCGCTGACTGCCGTCATCACGTCGATTCCGCCACGGGTGCGCTGGAGTGCCGTGCTGAAGGTCCTTGCCGGGGCGGTGTCTTGGCGGGTGCTTGCGCGGTGGGAGCCGCGCGCGACCGCTGACTGCGTGGCTCCGCGTCGTGGAGCCACGATCACGATCAGCAGGACCAGCGCGGCCGCCGTTGGCGAGTTCCTCTTCGAGTGACGCGGTCGCCCCGCCGAGGACGGCGGCCCGGTGGACGGCGCGACGGTGCCGACGTGGCCGTTGCCCGTCAGCTTCGCGACGCCGCCGAGTTGTTCGAAGGGCCGGGCGGGCTGGCCGCCCTCGCGTCGTACTTCGCGGGCGTGCCGGTCAACCTGACGTTGGAGGTCATCCTCTCCTGCGACAGGTTGGGTGGCAGCGGGGAGTAGCCGATCCGTGCCGTGTCGACCCGGCCGTCGCACGCGACGTGCTCGAGGAAACGGGTGATGGTGTCGCGGCCGGTGACACCCCCCCAAAGATGACGAAACCGATGACGCGGGTGCCGGAGCGGCGCGGCGACGTCGTGCAGGTGCCGCAAGTCGTGAACGGCCGTCCGGTTGGCGGCAGAAGGCTTTGTGGTGCTCGGTTCGGCTGAAGGAGCGTACTGGCGGGCCGACTCGGCCGGCCGGGAACTCAAGCCTGCCACAGGGACTTGCCGTCGGGGTGGGGGTACTCGTGGACGAGGCTGCGGATGTCCTCCACCGGCTCGTCGGTCGCCGCCCACTTGGCGCGGATGCGGTCGAGGTAGGAGCGGACCGTGGGAATGGCGATGCCGAGGCGGCGGGCGGTGGCGGCGAGGGTGCTGCCGGTGCCGTAGAGGTAGAGGACCTGGAGCTCCTGCGGGGACAGCTCGGGCGGGTCGTCGTTGATGAGGGTCATGAGCTCGGCGGTGAGCGCCAGCTGTCCGGTGTGGACGGTGCGGATGGCCTCGGCTAGTTTGTCGGCGTCGTCGTTCTTCACGAGGTAACCGGAAGCGCCGGCGCGGATGGTGGCGCGGACGTGGCGGCGGTCGCCGTGCACGGAGATCACCAGCACGGCGGCACCGGTGGCGTGCAGGACGGCGACGTTGGCGGCGGCGTCGCTGCCGTCCTCCAACCTCAGGTCCAGGAGCACCACATCGGTGGTGGTCCCGGGCCGCGCGGCCAGGTGGCCGGCGACCGTGGTGGCGGTGTGGACGATGACGATGTCGGTGGTGCCGGCGAGCAGGGCCCGCAGGCCCGCGGGGACGAGCTTGTCGTTGTCGATGACGGCGATGCGGATCATGCGGGCCACCGCAGGTCGATCCGGGTGCCTTCACCGACGTGACTGTCCACTGTGGCCTTCCCGTCGACCTCGGCCATGCGCTCGACGATCGAATGGCGGATGCCGTACCCGAATTCGGTGGCGTCCGGGTCGAATCCTGCGCCCTGGTCGACCACGGCCACGGTCACCGCCTCTCCGACGGCCAGCGCGGTGAGGCGGGCGCGGGTGGTTCCCGCGTGCGCGGCGACGTTGCTGAGTGCCTCCGCGCTGGCCCGGGACAGTGCGTCGACCACGTCGTTGGGGAGCGAGTCGGGCAAGTTGGCGAAGTGGTACTCCACGCGCAACCCGAGTGCGGCACTGGCACCGCCCGCCTCCAGCAGGGCCAGGGACAGGTCGGTGAGGTTGCCCGCGGGGTCGTCGGGCGCCGCACCGCGCAGGACGTCGACGTTGACCGCGCACTGCCTGCGCACGACGGGGTCGGGATGGGCGGCGGGGCCGGGGCCCGCGATCGCGGTCAAGATCCGCAGCGGGCCGTCGTGCAGGGCGCGGTACCGGCGGATCTGCTCGCGGAAATGCCGGGTGCGTTCCTCGGTGTGCGCGCGCTGGGCGGCGAGCCGTTCCCGCGCGGAGATCACCTGCTGGGTCGCGACGGTCAGGTGGTGGACCACCTGCCGCAACTGCCGGATGAACAGCAGGCAGCAGACGGCGGCACCGACCTGCCAGCCGATCGTGTTGACCAGCGAGGCGAAGTCCGCGCCACGGTCCAGCAGCGGCAGCTGCCCGATCACGTTCGCCGCGGCGAGCACCGCGCAGCCGGCCACCGTGGCCCAAGGGGAACCGCTGACCAGCGCGACGGCCACCGCGACGCTGACCGTGACCGGCTCCAGGTACGGGTTGGCCAGCGTGTCGAAAAGCTGGTTGGACACCGCCAGCGGCAGCACGACCACGCCGGTGGCGGTGACCGCGACGTCGACGCCCAGCACCCAGCCGGGAAGGGCGTCGCGGCGCAGCACCAGCGTGATCAGCACCGCGCTCCACCCGGCCAGCGCCGCGTACACGGACGCCGCCAGCGGAACTCTGGTGTAGGCGTGGATCTGCACGGCTCCGACCACGCTCAGGGCGACCATGGCCAGGGTGGCCAACCGGAAGAACACCACCGACGCCGCCACGATCCCGCGCACCTGGCGATGCAGACCCATCACTGCCGCCACCTCGGTCTTCCCGTCTGGGTGTGCACCCGGTCCCAAGCCTGGCACCGAATCCCGCCCGGGTCCACGCCGCACCTGTGCGGCATGGACCGCACGAACGGCCCGCGCCACGATCGAGGGGAACCCGACCTCCCCCCGCGACCGCTCGAAGAGCCGGCCGGTCGTGACCGAGAACGAGCCTGGCACACAGGAGGAATAGCGATGTTCATCCCGGCACGCAAGGTGCGTGGTGCCGTCCCGGCGTGCACACGGCTGCCGCGGCTGCTGTCGGTGGCCACCACCGGCGCCGTCTTCCTCGGCGCCGGTCTCGTGGTGCCGCCCGCGTACGCGGACGCCCAGCCCGCCCACGAGCAGTCCGTGACCGTGGACGTCGTCGGCGACTCGTACATGGCGGGCGACGGCCTCTCGGGCACCTACGCCGATCCCGCGGACCCGAGGCACCGATCCGCGACCGCGCCGGCCCTGCAGGCGCTGGCCCGCGTCCGGAGCGACGACCCGGGGCTGCGGGTGGACGCGAACCTCGTCGCCGCGGCCGGTGCGCGGACGGCGGACTTCTTCGCCGCCCAGACCGGGCCGGGCAACAGTGTCGTCAACCCGCCGCAGCGTGACCAGGTCCGCCCGGGCGCCCAGCTGGTCATCGTCGGCTTCGGCGGTGACGACGCCCGGCTGGCAACGGTGCTCGCCGAAGCCAAACGGACCACCGGCGGACCGAACACGGCCCTGGACAAGGAGATCAGGGCACTCGGCCCGCTGCTGGACTGGACCGCGTCGGACGAGGAGTACCTCGACCAGGCCAAGTCGTCGCCTCCCGGCCAGGCACCCACGCTGGTCGCGCGGATGCTCCAGGTACTGGCCGGGATCGCCACCCGCGCACCGCACGCCGAGATCGTGGTCACCACCTACCCGCTGGCCGCCGACCCGAAGAACGCGCACGCCGTGAGCCTGGTCGGCGAGGACGATCTGACCAGCGTGCGGAAGTTCGGCTACGACCTGAACAAGGCGATCGACCGCGCGGTGACGCTCTGCGGGTGCGGCTCTCTCGCCGACCTCGCCGATGCGATCGCGGGCCACGAGATCTACACGCCCGACCCGGCGTTCACCGCGCAGGGCGACCGGCAAGAGCCGTTCCGGCCCGACGACAAGGGCGCGTCGCTGATCGCCAACCCGATCGCCGACAGCATCGCGAAGGTGCTCCGGATCCCCCCGCCCCGGCACAGCGACGGACAGGTCACCACCGCGGAGAACATCCACGTCCGTTACGGCGTGTCGGACCGCGACGGTGACACGGTCGCCGACTCCCAGGACTTCGCGCCCGACGACCCGGCCCGCTCGGCCGAGGTCGTCCGCCCCGGCAGCGACGCCGGGAACCGGGGCTCGCGGTCGAAGCGGCCGGACGAGACCCGCGCGCCGTCGAGCCTCCGCCCGGTCATCCAGGTGGCCGACGGCCTGGCCCCGGGCGTGAGCCCGATCGGCCCGCCCGCGCAACCGCCGGGCGAGCAGCACGAGGTGACGGCCGGGAGCCGACCTCCCGCACGCGAGCAGGCCGTCCCGGTGGAACACGCGGCCCGGGCGTCCGAACCCGCAGCGGCGCCGCCGGTGCCCGGCACGGACGCCCCTCCGTTGTCGCAGGCGCAGATCGACGCGATGCGCGACGTGGTCTCCAAGGCGCAGCCCGCGGGCTACGTCAGCCGGTACTCGGCGCGGGCCCTGCGCGCCTCGACCGCACCCGCGGACGTGCGCGCCTCGCTGGACATGCAGGCGGTCGACCGGCAGATGAGCGGGTCGTTGCTGAGCGCCCTGCCCGACCCGGACGTCAAGAACGGCTTCCGCGGCCGGTTCGGCGAAGACATCGGCGCCATCCACAACGCGACCACGGTCGCCGAACAGGACGCCGCCATCGCGCGGTTCAACGAGACCGCCACGCAGTACAACGCCACCGAGCTGGCCGCACGGGACGCCTACGACGCCCACCCCGTCGACGCGCTGGGTGACACCGTCCGGGCGACGCCGACCTCCTTGGCGGAGGTGACCTCGGAGACTGCGGCCTACGGCCAGGTCGACGTGGGCACCCTGACGACCGTCGGCGACCAGCGGACCGCCGAGCCGGCGCAGGTGCAGGCCGGCACCACGGATTACGGCTCGAACCTGCCCACCGTGGCCACCGGCGTCAAGGTGGGCCCCGCGGCCGAGGTGGGCGTGGAACGGGGGACCGAGATCGGCGGTGTCGCGGTCTCCGGTGCGGCCGGCGCCAAGGCCCTGGGGGGAGAGGCCAACGCGAGCGCGGGCGCCTCGAAGGACGGCGTCAACGCGAAGATCGGCGCGAGTGGCTACCTCGGCGAGGCGACCGCCGAGGGCTCGGCGAGTTACGGCCCCGCCGAGGTGGGTGTCAAGGGCAAGGCCGGCCTCGGCGCCGAAGCCGGGGCGAACGCCACCCTCGGGCCCGAAGGCGTCGACGTCGGCGCGAAGGGGTTCGCCGGTGCGAAGGCGGGCGTCGACGGACACGCCGACGTGGCGGGGCTGCGGGTCGGTGGCACGGCCGAGGGCTGGTACGGCCTCGGCGCGGAAGGAAGGGCGCGGCTCGGCTGGGGCCCGGACGGCTCGTTCACCATCGGCGCCGACGCCGGTGTGGCCGTAGGCATCGGCGGCAAGGTCGGGTTCAGCCTCACGGTGAACCCGGGCAAGACCCAGAAGGCGGTGCCGGACACCATCGACACCCCGACGCCGGGGGAGCCCGCGGCGGACACCCAGCAGCCGACGAGCCCGGCCGGCGAGCTGGAGCCGTCCCCACCCGACCCGGCGGCCGCGCAGCCGAATCAGGCGCCGCCGTCGGAGTCCGACGCGGAGCACACCGGCCCCGCCCTCGATCCTGGTCGGGCTCCGGGCGAGGCGCCTGCGGACGACGGCTCCCAGCACGCCGGGCCGGCTCCCGCGACGACCGGCGAGAGCGGCGACGGTCCTGCTCCGGCGGCCGGCGAGGTCGCCGCTCCCGCGGACAACGACGCGAACTCCTCCGGGGTCGCTCCGGGAAGCACGGGCGAACCCGGCTCCGCCGGACCGGCGACCGGCTCCCCGGTGAACTCGGACTCCGCAACCGGCAGCAACGCGAGCGAAACTCCTGGCGACGCCGGTGACGCTTCAGGCACCGACTCCGCGGGCGGTCTCGGCGACGGCGGCTCCGAAGGGGGAATCGGCAGCGGCGATGCGGGCGGAACAAGCGACTCCGGGACGGGGGATTCCGGCAGTGTGGGCGGCGACACCTCGGCCAGTGACTCCGGCAGCGGGGACTCCTCCGGCGGTGGCTCCGGCACGGGTGACTCCGGCGGTGTCGGCGGCGACTCCTCGTCCGGTGACTCCGGCGGTGGCTCCGGCACGAGTGGGTCCGGCGGTGTCGGCGGCGACTCCTCGTCCGGTGACTCCGGCAGCGGGGACTCCTCCGGCGGTGGCTCCGGCGCGGGTGACTCCGGCGGGGGAACGGGTGGTGGAGACTCCAGTGGTGGCATGGGCGGTGCGTCCGGTGGCGGCGACAGTGGCGGCTTCTGACCGCGGCCGTTCCGGCGGCCTCCGTTGAGCACCGGCGCGAACACTCGGACCGGCACCAGGCGCCGCATGGGGGTGGCCTGCGTGCTGGTCCGGTCAACCGAGGACTGCCGACAGGAGCAGGGTTCGATGGTCACAGAGCTGCCCGTACGCATCGAATTCGCGCTGCCGGCCGGCTGGCAGGCGGCTCCGCCGGACGAGGTCGGCGCACCCGGGGTCGCGTTCGTCGCGGTGCGGCCGGTCCCTCCCGGCGGATTCGTCACCAACCTGACGATCGCGGGAGAGATCCGCGACCCGGCGGTGCGGATGGCGACGATCGCCGACGAGTCGGTGAGCCGCGTCGAGAGCGTCGCGGAGTCGGTGCGCGTTCGGGAACGTGCGGATTTCAGCCAGGGCGCCGCGCCGGGCCTGACCCAGTTGCTGGACATCAAACAGGAGGGCGAGCGGCTCGTGCAATGCCAGGTCTACCTGCCCGTCGACGACGTCCACGGCCGGCGCACGGTGCTCGAACTGGTCCTCACCTGCACAGCCGGACGGTTCGATGAGGTCGCGTCCGACTTCCGGCGGTTCGTCGGAACGGTGCGTCCCGTACCGGCGCGCTCGTAACCGACCGCCGAAGCCGAACTCGCGATACCTGCGGCGCTTGCCATTTTTGTGCGGTGGCGGAGCGATGCCCCGTAACATCCAGTGGGTTGACGCCTTTCCGTCGCTTGGAGAGATCCGGTATGAGCTATGACGATGTCGAGGCGGAACTTCGGAGACATCCGAAGGTGCGGGAGTGCGTGGTCACCACGATCCACACCGGGTCACGGAACACGCTCGTGGCGTACGTGGTCACCAGCGGCCAGACCGATCCCGCGGAGATCCGGGCCTTCCTGTCGTCGTCCGGGCTGCGGTCCAACCGGATCCCCCAGGCCGTGATACCGGTGGACTCCCTGCCCCGCACCGGTTCCGGTGAGGTGGACCGCGCCGGCCTTCCCCTCCCGGTGCGGCCGGGACAGGCGGTGGGCGGCAAGCGGCCGCTGTCCGATTTCGGCGGCGGGGCGCCGGGGGTGGTCATGCTGGTCCTGGCGGTGGTCGTCGCTGTGGTGGCGTTCCTGATGACCGACGTTTTCTGGCCTGGCTCCACGGATCTGTCGGTGGTGCCCCAGCCGTGGGCCGGGCTGTTCACCGGGCTCTACGTGGCCGAATGTCTGTCCTTCGGCTTGGGTATCGGTTTCCTGTTCGCCGGCCGCGGGCGGTTGACCCGTCTGGGGCGTCCGCCGTGGCTGACCGCGCTCGCCCACCTGTCGGTGGTGTGGCTGCTGATCGCCTGGTGGCCGCAGGACAACCTCTACCGGCTCACCGCGAAGACCGACTGGGGCCGTCAAGCCGCTCTTGTTTACGGGTTCAACGTCACCTTGATGATCGCCGCGGCCGTGCTCGTCGCCTTCGCGGTCCGCGAGAATCGCGCAGGCCGGCCCGCAGATCGCTGAACATTTCGGCCAGGGCCGCGTTCGCACCGCGGACGGTGGTCTCCGCTTCCTCGAGAATCCGCTTGCTACGGGCCGCGATCGCCACGCCCAGGTAAGGCACGGGATCGAATGCCGCGGTCGGGATGGTGACCAGCAGGGTCGCGCCGAGTACCCGGCACTTCCGGGTTGTGCGGGCGACGTGGTCACGCAGTGGCCCCGCGGGCAGCCGTGCACCCAGCGGTAGCTGGTCGAGCGTACGAACGAAGTGGTGGCCTCCTCGCAGGCGATCGAGGGCGGCCTGGATGTGGAACGCGACGGCCGGTCCGGTGAGCCGCAGGTTGATCTCGACCGGGGCGAGGCGGCCTGACCGGTCGGTGACGAAATCGACGTCGTACCAACCCCGGTAGCGCTCCTGGGCCAACGCCCGGCCCACCGCGACCCCGAACGCGACGGCCGTGTCGGTGAGCGCCTCGGGCAGGACATCGCGACCGACGGTGACTCCGCGGTAGGCGGTTCCGTCGACGTCCATCAGCCCGACGCCGACCGGGTGCACTTCGCCATCGGAATCGATGACGGCGTCGAAGGTGGGATCGCGGTACGAGTCCGATCCCGCCACGTACTCTTCCACCAGTACGCCGTCGGCCCAGCGCCGGGCCAGGGCCCGGAGTCCTGCCGTCTCGGGGGACACGATCAGCGTCCCGGACCCGCCGACGCCGTACTCCCTCTTCAGCACCACCCGTGCCCCCGGCCCCAGTTCGCGGGCGAGCGCGCGCCGCGAACCGACCTGCCGTTGTGCGGGGACGACGATTCCCGGGTGCTCGGAAGCCAGCGCGCGGAACAGCGCGTGCGCATGCCTTTTGGACTCGTACCGGCCGATGGCTTCCACCACACCCTCGGGTGACGGGGCGATCGGTTCGAACGCCGCCGTCCGGCCCCACGGTACGGGTGATCCCCGGGAGATGAGCTGTCCCACCAGATCCGGCCGATCGAGGATCGCCTCGGACACCCGGCCGTCGCCGGCGATCCCGCTGTGTACCGCCACCTCGCCCCAGCCGAGCGCGGCGCCGAGGTCCCGGACCCACCAGTCATCGACGGGCTGGGGAAGGACGAGCATCGCGGGCCGTGGACCGCAGAACGCGGCCAGGCAGGAGTAGTGGTCGGGACCCCGCACATCGCCGGCGAACTGGCCGTTGAATTCGGCGACGTTGCCGACGTGGACCGTAGGTCCTCCGGCGCTCCACGCCACCGACCAGGACGGTTCCGGACGCACCGGCCACGCCACAAGCACCGGCAGGGCACGGCTCGCCCCCTGCTGGGCGACGCTGTGCCGTCGTGCCCCCATCGCCAGGTAGAAGCCCTCGGCGTGGGGGTCGGATTCGATCGTCACCTGCGTGAACCCCAGCCGCCCCGCCTCCCGCATCACATGCCGGTACAGCACGCGCCCCACGCCGCGGCCGATGGCGTCCGGCTCCACGAACAGGAGGCCGAGCCGACCATCCGGTGGATCACCGTCCAAAGTGGTCACACCCAGCACCGCTCCATCCCGTTCGGCGACCACCGTGCGCCGTTCGGCGACCTCGTCACGCCGAAGCCGAAGCTCATCCCGGCAGCCGGCCAGGAACTCCTCGTCGTAGCCCCAATACGCCTTGGAACGCATCGTCAGCCCGCTGAGCGCCTCGGCTTCGTCCGGCCGCGCCGCCCTCAGCTTCACAGCTTCGGTCAGGTCACTCATGCCAGGATGCTCTCACGGGGGCAGCAACAGAGCCCCCGTTCCACCACTGTCACTCCCGCGCCTGGTCGCCTGCTCACTCGATGGCGGCCGGCGGTCCGCCGCTGCCGGGCTCGGCGGTGTCGTTCAGCGTGGTGTTCAGGGATCCGCTGCTCCTCGTCTCGATACTTCGAGGCGTTGCTGGAGTGAGGGGGGTCCGTGGGTTCGCTTCGTCTCGACGAATGCTTTCTCGACCAGGTCCGCCGGCGGCCCGACGCCGTCGCGGTCTGTGGTGACACCACGCTGACCTACCGCCGGCTGGCCACCAGGGCTTCGGCGGTGGCCGCCGGGCTCAGGCGGCTGGGCGTGGAGCGGGAGACGCTGGTCGGCATGGCCTTCGCCCGTGGGGTGGACGCCGTCGTCGCCGCGGTCGGCATCGTTCTCGCCGGGGGTGCCTACGTACCCGTCAGCCCGGCCACGCCCGGGCGCCGGATCGGTGAGCTGCTGGCGGACAACGAAATCGGGATCGTCGTGGCCGAGGCCGGGGCCGTGGCGGTCGTCTCCGAAGCGGCGCCGGCGGGGGTCGAGGTCGTCGGCCTCGCCCAGGCCGAGGCGTGGGGGAGTGGTACCGGCACCGTCCCCGCGCCGCCTCCGCTGGACGAACGCTCGCCGCTCGCGTACGTGCTCTTCACCTCGGGGAGCACCGGGAAACCCAAGGGCGTGCTCATCGAACACGCCGGGATCTTCCGGATCACCCACGAGCCGCGGTTCCTCGCCTTCTCCGCCGGCGACCACGTCCTGCACGCCAGCCCGCTCGAGTTCGACGCCGCAACCATGGAGATCTGGGGCGCGCTGCTCAACGGCGCCCGGTTGTGCGTCGTCGACCCCGCGACCGTCGTCGTCCCGACCAGGTTCGCCGCCGCGCTGCGGGAGCACCGCGTCACCCTCGCGTTCGTGACCTCGGCGCTGTTCAACCAGCTCGTCGACGACGAACCGGGGATCTTCGCGCCGCTCGAGAAGGTGTTCACCGGCGGGGACGTCGTGTCGCCGCGGCACGTCAACCTCGTGCGCGAGCACTGCCCGGACCTGGCCCTGCACAGCGCCTACGGGCCGACCGAGAACACCGTCTTCACCACCCTCCACCCGATCGACACCGACTACGACCGGCCGATCCCCATCGGCAGGCCGATCGACGGCACCACCGTCCTCGTGCTCGACGAGGATCGCGCGCCGGTGCCGCCGGGGGTGGTCGGCGAGCTCTGCACCGGCGGGACCGGGATCGCGCGCGGTTACCTCAACCGGCCCGAGCTGACCGCGGAACGCTTCGTCGACGTCGACGGCGAGCGGTACTACCGCACCGGCGATCACGTGCACCAGGACGCCGACGGCCTGCTGCACTTCCACGGCCGGGTCGACGGGCAGGTGAAGATCCGCGGCCACCGCATCGAAACCGCCGAGGTGACCACGGCGCTGCTGACGCTGCCGGGGGTCCGCGACGCGCACGTCCGCCCGGTCGGTGACACCGTGCACGACAAGCGCCTCGTCGCCTACCTCGTCGCGCCGGACACCGGCGAGGCGGCCGTCCGGTCGGCGCTCGCGGCGGCCCTGCCGAGCTACCTGCTGCCCGACCAGTACGTGTGGCTGGACCGCTTCCCGTTGAACGCCAACGGGAAGATCGACGCCGCCGAGCTGCCCGAGCCAGCCTCGGCCCGGGCCGAGGCGCGGCACACCGAGGCGGAGGGACGGCTCGCCGAGCTGTGGGGCGAGGTGCTCGGCCTGCCACCGGAGACGATCGGCCCGGCCGAGGACTTCCTGGCGATCGGCGGCACCTCCCTCAAGCTCGGCGCGCTGCTGGGCAAGCTGGACCGGCGGCTCGGCGTCCGGCTCGGCTTCGCCGAGGCGATGCGGGCCCGCACGCTCGCGGAGATGACCGCGGCCCTGGCCGGCGCGGCCACCGGGGCCACCCCGCCGATTCCCGAGCCGGCGCCCGGTACCCGCGTGCCCCTGCACCCGCACCAGCTCGGCCTCTACGCGCATTGGGCGGCCGATCCGGACTCCGTCGCCTACAACGTGCCGGTGCGGCTGCGGGTGCGCGGGCCCCTCGAACCGGCGCGGCTGCGGCAGGCGCTGCGGGCGCTCGCCGGACGGCACGACGCGCTGCGGATGAGGTTCGTGCTCGCCGACGGCGGGGTGCGCCAGGTCGCGACGGCGGACACCGAAGTCGCCTTCGAGGTGCTCGACGGGCCGGTACCGGACGTGCTCGGCCGGTTCGTGTGCCCGTTCCGGCTCGACCGGCCCCCGTTGCTGCGTGCGCTCCTGATCCCGGCCGGGCCCGGCCGGCACGACCTCTACCTGGACGTCCACCACATCGTGCTCGACGGCCTTTCGCTGCGGGTCCTGGTCGCCGACCTGCTCGAGCTCTACCAGGGCGGCGAACCGCCCGCGCCGGCGCCGAGCTTCGCCGGTGCCGCGCAGTGGTGCCACGACCTCGGCGACGACCCGGCGGCCGAAGCGTTCTGGCTCGCCGAGCTGGCCGGGGCGCCGGGCCCGGACCTGGTCCTCGACCGCCCGCGGGGGACGCGGCGGGCGACGCGTGGCGCGGTGGCCCGCCGGGAGCTGTCCGAAGGCGACCTCGCCGGCATCGAGCAGGCCGCCCGGCAGGCCGGCACGACACCGTTCACCGCCGTGCTCACCGCCTACGCCGCGGCGCTCGCCCGGCGGTCCGGGCATTCCGGCTTCCTGATCGGCACCCCGACGAGCGGGCGCACCGCCCACCCCGACCTGGACGGGGTGGTCGGCATGTTCGCCAACGTGGTGGGGCTGCGGGCGGAACCGGCCCCCGGCGCGAGCCTGGCCGACCTGCTCCGGCAGCTCGAGGCCCGCCGGTCCGCCGCACTGTCCTATCCGGACTATCCGGCGGACCGGCTGGCCAAGCGGCTGGGCCGCCCGCGCGACCCCGCCCGCAACCCGCTCTTCGACGCGGTGTTCGCCTACCAGGACCTGGAGTTCTACGAGTTCGCCGAAGGCGGGCTGGCGGTCTCCGTCGAGCTGGTCAACCCGGGCACCACCCGGTACGACCTCAACCTGCAGGCCTACCGGCGGCCGGACCGGCTCGTGCTGGATCTCGAGTACGCGACCGAGCTCTTCGACGGCGCCAGCGCGGAAAGCCTTCTGGACGAGGTCCTGCGGGCACTGGCCGAACTGGTCGCGGCCCCGCGGACGCCGGTGTTCAGCACACCGTTCAGGGAGCTGCCGGAGGCTGGGACGGCACCGCGGCAGAACGCGGATTCGGCAGGAAGGGCGCCGGTCAGATGACAACCAGCACCGATCGCACGGCCGCGGCCGCGCTCCCCGAACCCGGCGGGCCCCGGCCGGCGGGCTGCCTGCACGAGCTGTTCGCCGCCCAGGCGCGGCGGACCCCGGACCGCGTCGCCGTCACCGACGGGCAGCGGGAACTGACCTACCGCGAGCTCGACGAGGCGGCCGACCGGCTCGCGATCCGGTTGCGGGCCGCCGGCGTGCGGCCCGAGGTGCTCGTCGGCCTGTGCGCCGACCGCGACGCCGACCTCGTCGTCGCCGTGCTCGGGGTGCTCAAGGCCGGTGGGGGCTACGTCCCGCTCGACCCGCGGTACCCGGCGGGCCGGCTCGAGTTCGTGCTCGCCGACTGCCGCTGCCCGGTCGTCGTCGGCCAGCGCCGGTTCGCCGGCCGGGTACCCGGCGTGCCGTTCGTCGCGCTCGACGAAGACCCGGGCGCGGCGGAACCGGAGCCGGCGGCCGCGACGGTGACGGCCCGGCCGGGCAACACCGCCTACGTCATCCACACCTCCGGCTCCACCGGGAAACCCAAGGGCGTGATCGTCAGCCACGCCAACGTGACCCGGCTGTTCGCGGTGACCCACGCGGAGTTCGGCGTCACCGCGGACGACACCTGGACGCTGTTCCACTCCTACGCGTTCGACTTCTCGGTGTGGGAGCTGTGGGGCGCGCTGCTGCACGGCGGCCGCGTCGTCGTGGTGCCCTACGAGGTCAGCCGCGACCCCGAGGCGTTCTGGCGGCTGCTGACCGGGCAGCGGGTCACCGTGCTGAGCCAGACCCCGTCGGCCTTCCGCCAGCTGATCCGGGCCGCCGGGGCGGCCGGCTGGCCGGACACCGCGCTGCGGCTGGTCGTGTTCGGGGGCGAGGCGCTGGAACCGGCCGCGCTGCTGCCGTGGTTCGACCGCTACGGTGACCGCACGCCGCAGCTGGTCAACATGTACGGCATCACCGAGACCACGGTGCACGTCACCGCGCGGCGGCTCGCCCACCGGGACGCCACCGGTGAGGGCAGTCCGATCGGGGCGCCGCTCGAAGACCTCCGGGTCAGCCTGCTCGACGCCGCCCTCGGCCCGGTCCCGCCCGGTCAGGCCGGTGAGGTGTACGTCGGCGGGGCCGGCGTCGCGGGCGGCTACCTCGGCCGTCCCGGCCTGACCGCCCGGCGTTTCGTGCCCGATCCGGACGGCCCGCCGGGCGCGCGTCGCTACCGCACCGGCGACCTCGCCGCCGTGCGGGACGGTGAGCTGGTGTTCCTCGGCCGGGTGGACGACCAGGTCCAGTTCCGCGGGTTCCGGGTGGAGCCCGCGGAAATCGAGGCCGCGCTCACCGCGCTGCCCGGCGTGGACGCCGCCGCCGTCGTCCTCCGCCACGACCGGGACGGCGTGGCGCACCTGGCCGGTTTCGTGGTGGCCGCCGCCGGTGCCGCGCTCGACCGGCGCGAGCTCCGGGGCGCGCTGGCGGAGAAGCTGCCCGCGCACCTCATCCCGTCGACCCTCGCCGAACTCGACGCGCTTCCGTTGACCGCCAACGGAAAGCTCGACCGGGCGGCGCTGCGGGACCGGCAGCCGGAACAGCACGCCGAACCTTCCACAGTGGACTCGAGCGGAGATCCGGCCGACGTGCTCGCCGGCATCGTCGCCGAGGTGCTCGGGGTCGGCCGGGTCGGCCCGGACGACGACTTCTTCGCGCTCGGCGGGGATTCCATGTCCGCGATCCGCGTCGTGTCCCAGGCGCGCGAGGCGGGTCTCGGGCTCAGCGTGCACGGCCTGTTCGAGCACCCCACGATCGCCGAGCTGGTCGCGGCCGGCCCGGACGGCGACGCCGGCGACGACTCCCCGGAACCCGGCACCGCCGACGAGCACGCGTACCCGGCCGCGCTCCTGCAGGCCGGGGTCATCTACGAGTGCGAGATCACCGAAGATCCCACGCTCTACCACGACGTCAGTGCCGTGCGGCTGTCCGGGCCGCTCGACGAGGACGCGCTGCGCCGCGCCTTGGACGCCGTTTCGGCCCGTCACGAACTGCTGCGCACGTCCTTCGACCTGGTCGGCCACCCGGAGCCGACGCAGCTGGTGCACGCGGCCGCGCCGATCCCGCTGACCCTGCTCGACGCGCCCGCCGCCGATCCCGGTGAAGCGCTGGAGCGGTGGTGGACGGGCCAGTGGCGGAAACCGTTCGACCTCGCCGCGGCGCCGCTCGCCCGGTGCCACGTCCTGCGCCACCCGGACGGCACCTGGCACCTCGCGGTGTCCGTGCACCACTCGGTGGTCGACGGGTGGAGCTTCGCCGTGGTCATGGCGGACCTGCTGCAGGCCTACGACCGGGAACTCGGCGGGGGTGGCGCACCGGCCGCGGCGCCCGGCGTGCGATACCGCGATTTCGTCGCGCTGGAACGGAAGGCCGCCGCCGATCCGGACACGGCCGCCTACTGGAAGGCCCTGCTCGACGGCTACCAGGCTGGTCCACTGTGGACCGGCGCCGGCTCGGAAGAGGAAATGCTGCTGACCGTGCCGCTGGAGGCGTCGCTGACCGCGCGAGTCCGCCGGTTCGCGGTCAGGTCCGGCGTGCCGCCGAAGTCCGTCTACCTCGCCGCCCACCTGTGGATGCTCGGCGAGCTCACCGGGACCGCCGACGTGCTCACCGGGCTCGTGACGAACGGCCGTCCGGAGCGCAGCGGCGCCGACGCCGTGGTCGGCATGTTCGTCAACACCCTCCCGCTGAGACTGGAGCTCCCGGACGGATCGTGGCGCTCGCTGGTCCGCGCCGCGTTCGAGGCCGAGCGAGCCCACCTGCGGCACCGGCTTTTCCCGCCGGCCGAGCTGCGGGCGGTGACCGGGTTCGGGCCACCCGACGTGCTGTTCAACTTCGCCGACTTCCGGGCCTACGACGGAGTCGGGGCACTGCGGGCGATCCGCGCGCACGAGTGGTGGTTCGGCGACCGCAACGGGTTCCCGCTCTCGGTGACGGTGGCCCGCCGGCCGGCGGCCCCGGAGTGGGACCTGTCCGTCCGGGTCGGCGCGGGCCGCGGCGGGCGCGCACTGGCCGGGGCGGCGTCCGGGCTGCTGCTGGACGCGCTCCGGCACATCGTGACCGACCCCGACGAGCAACCCGCAGGAGGGGCGAAGTGACCCACGTGGTCGTCGTCAACGACGAGGAGCAGTACTCGATCCGGCCGAGCGGCAAGGAGCTCCCACCCGGCTGGCGCGAGGCCGGGCGGACCGGCACCGAGGACGACTGCGCCGCCCACATCGAACAGGTGTGGCGGGACGTCCGGCCCCGCAGCGTCCGCGAAGGCCTGGTGGGCTGAAGGCGCTTTCAGCCCACCAGGACGATCGCCGGGTCAGGGACAGCCCGAAGCGGCGAGGATTTCCTTGAGATAGCCGTCGATGCGCAACTCGGGCCGCTCGGCGAGCTGGCGGGCGACCCCGCGCAACGCCGTCGGCCGGTATTCGCACGCCTCGGCGAGCTGGGCGATGCTGCCCGTCGGCTCGTCGTGCAGCCGGCGGTGGCCGGCGATCGCGGCGAGCAGATCACCCGCCTCCGCGGCCGACAGCGCGTCGAGCCGGATCGGTTCGACCCCGTCGCGCACGGTCAGGTCGTCGAGCCGGTGGCGGCTGGTCACGAGGACCCGGCAGGACGGCGTGCCCGGCAGCAGCGGCCGCACCTGCGCGGCCGACAGCGCGTCGTCCAGCAGGACCAGGGAACGGGTCGACGCGACCAGCGAGCGGTAGTCGGCCGCGGCTTCGTTGGGGTCGGCCGGAATCCGGTCCGCCGGGGTGCCGAGCGCGCGGAGGAACCGGCCGAGCGCCTCGGCGGGCCCGACCGGTGACGGGCCGGACCCGCGCAGGTCGAGGTACAGCGTGCCGTCGGGGAACTCGGCCGCGTTGCCGTGCGCCCACCGGGTGCACACCGCCGTCTTCCCGATCCCGCTGGGCCCGGTGACCAGCACCGGGCTGCGGCGCCGGACGAGCAGGTCGTCGAGCCGCCCGAGCACCTGGGTGCGTCCCACGAAGTGGTTGGCCTGTGCGGGAAGCTGCCGCGGCCGGGGTCGCGGGCTCCAGTCGGCGGGGCCGTCCCGGTGGGCGGCCGGCAGCAGCTCGCCCACCAGCTGTTCGACCGGCGTGCCCCGCAGGATCGCCACCTCGGTGGCCTGCAACTCCTTGGTCGGCTCGATGCCGAGTTCGTCGCCGAGCACGCGCCGGCCGTCCCGGAAGACCGCCAAGGCGTCGGCGCACCGGCCCGCGCCGTAGAGGGCGAGCATGTAACGGCGGCGGAAGCCTTCGTGCAGGGGATCGGTCGTGAGCAGCCCGGCCAGCTCGGGCACGAGGTCGGCGTACCGGCCCAGGGCCAGCCCGACGTCCAGCTGGTGGGCCAGCACGCGCAGCCGTCTTTCCGTGAGCCGGGCGGCTTCGGCGTGGGCGAAGAGGTCGTCGAGCCCGTCGAGCGGAGTGCCCCGCCAGGTCGTCAGCGCGGCGTGGAACAGGCGGCCCGCCTCGGTCAGGCGGCCGGCGGCGAGCGCGCTTTCCCCGGCGGCCACGGCGGTGTCGAACCGCACGAGATCCACGTCGGCCGGTGGCGCGTGCAGGATGTAGCCGGTGGGACAGGTTTCCACCGCCGCCGGGTCACCCTCGCTCGCGGCGAGCGCGCGCCGCACGGCCGCGACGTGGACGTGCACCTGGTTGCGCGCCGCTTTCGGGATGTCGTGCTCCCACAGCACCTCGATGATCCGCGACAGCGGGACGAGCTGGTTGGCCTTGGTGGCGAGGAGCGCGATGAGCAGGCGTTGTTTCCGCCGTCTGACCGGAACTGGTGCACCATGCTTGGTTATTTCGACGGGTCCCAGGACGTGAACGGTCATCAGACTCCTTGGTGTGGCCGGCACGAACCCGGATTTCGGTATCGTGCGAGGCGGTATTGCGCCATCGAGCTCGATCCGGACTTTCGGGTGGACTTCGTCGTCACCGCGGTTTTTGCCGCCGGTCAAACACGGAGTCTTTTCCCGGATCCCGATTGGGCGCTCGGAAAGCCCATGATGGTCATCATCCCCCAGAATTCCTGTGCTGCACCGGCCCCCAGGTCGGTGCTCGGCGTGCCCTCGAGCACGCTCCAGCCACTGTAGCGGAACGTTTCGATCTCGTCACGGAGATCGTTCTCGGGGTACGGCGCGGAAATCGATCGCGTGATCTGTTTCATATTCCGGACTGTTGTCACGCGAAAACGATCTTCACTCGAATGAACGTATCGGGCGCCCGATCGTCGCAATGGCGGGCGGGTTACCGCCGGTTCAGCGCTGAGTCAGTGTGGGACACGACCATTGCGTTCATGGGAGCCACCGAAGGAACGACGCTGCACGAACTGATCGCCGCGCAGACGCGGGCGGCCCCGTCGAAGATCGCGGTCACCGGGCCCGACGGCGACCTCACCTACGGCGAACTGGAAAGCCGGGCGGAGCGGGTGGCCGCGCGGCTTGCGTCGTTCGGCGCAGGGCCGGATCGCCCGGTGGGTCTCCTGGTCCCCCGTTCGGCGGCGATGATCACGGGCATGCTGGGCATCCTGCGGGCCGGCGGCGCCTACCTGCCCCTCGATCCCGAGTACCCCGAAACCCGGGTCGACGCCCTGCTTTCCGCGGCGGGCGCGGTGGCCGTGGTGACGACCCCGGAGCTGGCGGCGAGGGTCGCCGGGCGGCCCGTCGTCGTGCTGGGGGAGGACCACGGCGAGGTGGGGCCGGCCCGGCCGCCCACGCCCGCCTCGGCGTTGTGCTACGTGCTGTTCACCTCGGGTTCGACCGGCGAGCCCAAGGCTGTCGCGGTCGAGCACCGGCAGTACGCCCACTACCTGGACGGCCTGTCCGAGCGGATCGAACCGGGGTGGTCGTGGGCCCTGCTGTCCACGTTCTCCGCGGACCTCGGCAGCACCAACGTGTTCGCGGCGCTGACCACCGGCGGCCGGCTGCACGTGCTGTCCCGGGAACAGGCCGTCGACGCCGAAGCGCTGGCGGACTACTTCGCCCGGCACCGGATCGACGCGATGAAGCTGGTCCCGAGCCACCTCGCCGCCCTGGCGGGCGGGGACGGCACCGCCGTCGCCGGGGTGCTGCCGCGGCGGCTGCTGATCTGCGCGGGTGAGCCGTTGCCGCCGAACCTGGTCCGGCGGGTCCGCGCCGCCCGGCCGGAGCTGGCCGTCGAAAACCACTACGGGCCGACCGAAACCACGGTGTCGATGCTCGCCTACCCGGTGCCTCCCAACCTGCCCGAGACGGCGACGGTCCCGCTCGGCCGCCCGTTCCGGGGGGTGCGCGTGCACGTCCTCGGCCCGGACCACGAGCCGGTGCCCGACGGCGACACGGGGATCCTGGGCATCACGGGGGAGAACCTGGCCCGCGGCTACCTCGGTGCCCCCGCGTCGACCGCCGCCGTCTTCACGCCGTGTCCCGACGAGCCCGGTGCGCGGATGTACGTGACCGGTGACCTGGTCCGGCGGCTGCCGACCGGGGACCTGGAGTTCGTCGGGCGCGGTGACGACCAGGTCAAGATCATGGGCTACCGCGTCGAGCCCGGCGAGGTCGCCGCCGTCCTGGCCCGCCACCCGGGCGTGGGGCAGGCCGTCGTCGTGCCGCACGGCACCGGCGGCGAGCGGCGGCTGGCCGGCTACGTGACCGGGGCCGGCCTCACCGGCGCGGACGTGCGGGCCTTCGCGGCGGACCGGCTGCCGGAGCACATGGTGCCGTCGACGGTCGTGGTGCTCGACGCCCTGCCGCTGAACCCGAACGGCAAGATCGACCGCGCCGCCCTGCCCGACCCCTTCGGCGCGCCGGCCGGTGACCGGATCACGCCCGGTGCCGGGACGGCGGAGCAGGTCGCCGCCGCCTGGGCCGCGGTCCTCGGGCACGAGAACGTCGGCATGCACGACAACTTCTTCGACATCGGCGGGACTTCACTGCTGCTGATGCGGCTGCGGGCCCGGCTGGTCCGGTCGCTGGAACGGGAGATCTCGATGGTCACGCTCTTCCGCAACCCGACGGTGCACCTGCTGGTGCGCCACCTCGAAGCCGCCGGCGAGGCGGGCGCGCCGGCCGCCGAAGCGGACCCCGGCCGCGGCCGCAGCAGGCTGACCGCGGCCGCCCGCGATCGCCGCCGGGCGGCCATGAGCGGGGGCGAGCGATGACCGCGGAGCAGGCGACCGGACTCGAGATCGCCGTCGTGGGCATGGCCGGCCGGTTCCCCGGTGCCGGCTCGGTCGGCCGGTTCTGGGACAACGTGCTCGGCGGCGCCGAGCAGGTCACGTCGTTCACCGCGGACGACGCGATCGCCGCCGGAGTGGCGCCGGAACTGGCCGGACGGCCCGAGTACCGGCACGTCCACGGCGTGCTCGACGGCGTCGAGTACTTCGACAACCTGCTGTTCGGGTACTCGCCCCGGGACGCGGCCCTGCTCGACCCGCAGCAGCGCGTCTTCCTCGAATGCGCCTGGGCCGCCATGGAAGACGCGGGGTACGCCCCGCGCACCGGCGGCGCGCCGGTGGGGGTGTACGCCGGCGTCAGCCAGAACGCCTACCTGCTTTCGCACCTGCTGAAGACGCCCGGGGCCCTGGACCACACGAGCCCGCAGGAGTTCCTGCTGGCCACCGAAAAGGACATGCTGGCGGCGCGGGTCTCCTACCACCTCGACCTGCGCGGGCCGAGCCTGAGCGTCCAGGCGTCCTGCTCGTCGTCGCTGGTTTCCGTGCACATGGCCTGCCAGGCGCTGATCGCCGGTGAGTGCGAGATGGCGCTGGCCGGCGGGGTCACCGTCCACGTGCCGCAGCACGAGGGGTACCTGTACACCCCCGGTTCGGTGTTCTCCTCGACCGGGCACTGCCTGCCGTTCGACGCCGGCGCCGACGGGACGGTCTTCGGCAACGGCGTCGGCGTGGTCGTGCTCAAGCCGCTGGCCGACGCGGTCTCCGACCGCGACACGATCCACGCCGTCATCCTGGGTTCGGCGGTGAACAACGACGGCGCCCGGCGGATGAGCTTCACCGCGCCCGGGGTGGACGGGCAGGTCACCGTCATCCGCGCCGCGCACCGCGTCGCGGGCGTGGACCCGAGCACGATCACCTACGTGGAGACGCACGGCACGGGCACGTCCCTCGGCGACCCGATCGAGTTCGAGGCGCTGACCGAGGCGTTCGGCGGTGACGGCCCGCCGTGCACGCTCGGCACCCTGAAGGCGCAGGTCGGCCACCTCTCCGGGGCCGCGGGCGTCGCGGGGCTCATCAAAACGGTGCTGGCGCTGGAAAACGGCGTGCTGCCGCCCAGCCCGCACTTCACCCGGCCCAACCCCGACATCGACCTCGACGGTGGCCGGTTCCGCCTGTCCACCCGCGCGGCTCCGTGGCCGGACCACGGCGGACGGCGGCGGGCGGCGATCAGCTCCTTCGGCATCGGCGGGACGAACGCGCACATGGTCCTGGAGGAGCCGCCGGCCCCGGCCCCGGCTCCGGCCGAGCCGGCCGGGCGCGAGTACGAGGTGCTGCCGCTGTCCGCCCGCGAGGACGAGCCGCTGGCCGAGCTGGCGGACCGGCTCCGGGAGCACCTGAAGGCCCGCCCGGACGCCGGGCTGGCGGACGTCGCCGCCACCCTGCAGAGCGGCCGCACCCCGCAGCGCCGCCGGGTGGCCCTCGCCTGCGCGGACCTCGGCTCGGCGGTCGACGCGCTGGCCGCCCTGCGCCCGCCGGCGCTGGACGCCCGCGAGCGCGGGGTGGTCTTCATGTTCCCCGGCCAGGGCGCGCAGCGGACCGGCATGGGGCGCGCGCTGTACGAGACGGAGGAGACCTTCCGCGGCTGGATCGACGCCGCCGACGAGCGGCTGGACTTCGATCTCCCCGGCCTGCTGTACGCGGGGGATCCCGCCGAGAACGCACGGCTGCTGGCTCGCACCGCCTACACCCAGCCCGCCCTCTTCGCCGTCGAACACGCCCTCGCCCGCCTCTGGATGGAGCTCGGGCTCGGGCCGGCGGCGATGATCGGGCACAGCGTCGGCGAGTACGTGGCCGCCACCGTCGCGGGGTGCTTCGACTTCGGCACCGCGCTCGACCTGGTCGCCGAGCGGGCCCGGCTCATGCAGGAGCAGCCGCCCGGCGCCATGCTCACCGTCAACCTGCCGGTGGAGGAGGTGCTCCCGGTGCTCGGGGCCGACGTCGCGGTCGCGGCCGTGAACGGGCCCGCCCTCTGCGCGGTGTCCGGGCCGGTGCCCGCCGTGGCGGCGCTGGAGGACCGCCTGCGGGCGAAGGGCGTCACGTGCCGCCGGCTGCGGACGTCCCACGCCTTCCACTCGCCGATGATGGCGGGGGTGGCCGCGCGGTTCCGGCCCCGGCTGCGCGCCGCCGCGCCCCGGCCGCCGGAAATCCCGTTCGTCTCCAACCTGACCGGTGACTGGATCAGCCCGGACGAGGCCGTGGACCCGGAGTACTGGATCCGGCACCTGCTCGCCCCGGTCCGCTTCCACGAAGGGCTGGAACGGCTGCTGAGCGGGCCGCCTTCGGTGCTCCTCGAGGTCGGTCCGGGCGCCACCCTCCGCTCGCTCGCCGGCCGGACCGGCGACGACCGGGTCGCGCTCGGCGGCCTGCCCGGCCCGGAACGCGAGGCCGACGACCGGGCTTACCTGGCCCGGACGATCGGGCGCCTGTGGGAGGTGGGCGCCCCGGTGGACTGGTCCTTGTGGCGCCGGGGGACGTGGTCGCGCGTCCCGCTGCCGACCTATCCCTTCCAGCGACGGCGGCACTGGGTGGATCCGGTGCCCGGAACCGGGGTGGCACCCGCGCCCGCGGTGCCGGAGGCGGCGCACCGGCCCGTCGAGGCGACGCCGGTGGGGCTGCCGGAGACCGTCCTGCGCGTCTGGCGGGAGCTGCTCGGCATGGACGAGGTCGGGCTCCACGACAACTTCTTCGAGCTCGGCGGTCATTCGCTGCTGGCCGCCCGCATCGTCGCCAGGCTGGCCGACGAGACCGGCGTCCGCCTGCCCGGCGACGCGCTGTACGTGGCGCAGACCCCGGGGGAGCTCGTCGCCCTCACCGAGCAGCACGGCTTCGTGCCCGCCGGGGACGAGCCGCGGGATCCGGAGCTGGTGGCCCGGCTGATCGCGGAGATCGCGGAGATGTCGCCGGAAGAGGTCGAAGACCGCCTCCGCGAGGAAGCCTGACGGAACTCGGCTCGTTCAGCGAGGCGTTCAGCCCCCGCCGCGATGATGGTCTTGGCTGTGACCGGGAACCGCTGGGGGTATCCATGGATCGTGCGCGCCGTTGTCCTGTCCACCCGTCCGCCGGTGCACCACCGGCACCGCGAGCATGATGGAGTTCCGGATCCTCGGCTGCCTCCAGGTGCGCGACGGCGACGGGGTGATCGAGATCGCCGCCGACAAACAGCGGACCGTGCTGGCGGTCCTGCTGCTGCGGGCCGGGCAGACCGTGCCCGTGCACGAGCTGGAGGACCAGCTGTGGGGCGACGCTCCGCCGGGCAAGGCCAAGAACACGTTGCAGGCCTACGTCTACCGGCTCCGCCAGGCCCTGAGGTTCGACTCGGACACCGCGCTGGTGACCGAGCCGGGCGGCTACCGGATCGTGCTGCCCGACGGCGCGCTCGACCTGCACCGCTTCGAGCGGCTGGCGGCCCACGGACGCGCGGCGGTCAACGCCGGGCGCCCGGACGAGGGGTACGCCGCCCTGCAGACGGCCCTGGACCTGTGGCGGGGGCCCGCTTTCGCCGACGTGTCGGCCACGGCCCTGCAGGGTGACGCCCAGCGCCTGGAGGATCTGCGCATCGCCGTCGCGGAGGACGCCGCGGAGGCGGCGCTGGCGCTGGGACGGCAGGCGGAGCTGGTGCCCCGCCTGGAAACCCTGGTGGCCGCGCACCCCTACCGCGAGCGGCTGTGGGCGCTGCTGATGGTCGCGCTGCTGGGCATCGGCTGCCCGGCCGACGCGCTCGCGGCCTACGCCAGGGCCCGGGCCCGGCTGCGCGAGGACCTCGGGATCGAGCCGGGGCCCCAGCTGCGGCAGCTGCACCGGGACATCCTGTCCGGGCGGGCCGCCGGTTCCTGGTCCGTGGGGACCGCGCCCGGGCCGCCACGGCAGCGGGTCGCGGTCCGCGAACCGGTCCGGCGGGCGGCCGAGCTGCCCCGGGACACCTCGACGTTCGTGGGCCGCCGGGCCGACCTGGCCGCGGTCCGCGACTGGTTCGACGGGTCGGGATCGGGCCGGGTCGGGATGCTCAGCGGCCCGGCGGGAGTCGGGAAGAGCACGCTCGCCGTCCACGCGGCACACCGGCTCGCCGCGCACTTCCCCGACGGCCAGCTCTACGCCAACCTGCACACCGACCCCGGCAGCACGCCCGAACCGGCGGAGATCCTCCGCCGCTGGCTCCCCGAGCTGGGCGTCACCGCGTTGCCGTCCCGCGAAGAGGAGCTGGCCGCGGTGTTCCGGTCGGCGCTCGCGACCCGGCGGGTGCTCGTCGTCGTGGACGGTGCGGGCTGCCTCACCCACGTCAGCCCGCTCCTGCCCGGGGCGGGCACCTCCGCCGCGCTGGTGACCGGGAAGCGCGCGCTCACCGTGATCGACGGTTCCGTGCACCGCACCCTGGACGTCCCGGACGACGAGGAGGCCCTCGAACTGCTGCGCCGCACGGCCGGACCGGACCGGGTCGAGGCGGAGCCCGCGGCCGCGCGGACGATCGTCCGCCTCTGCGAGAACCTGCCGCTGGCGATCCGGATCGTGGCCGCGCGCCTGGCGGCCCGGCCGGAGCTGCCGCTGACCGGAATGGCCGACCAGCTCGGCGACGAGCGGCGGCGGCTCGACGAGCTCGCCTTCGGCGGGCTGACCCTGCGGGCCCAGATCCGGGCGGGGTACGACCGGCTGTCGTCGGCGGACGCGAGGCACGTCTTCCGGTTGCTGGGCGGCCGGCCGGACGCCGGCTCCGCAGGCGTCGACGCACCGGCGGTCGCCGCCCGCAGCGGGCTCGAGCCGGCCCGCGTCCGCGGTGCGCTGAACACCCTCGCGGACGTCCACCTGCTCCGTGCGCCGCGGGACGGGCGGTACCGGATGTCCACGCTGGTCCGGCTGGTCGCGGCCGAGCTGGGGCCCGAGCCGGGGGAGGCCAGGTCGCTGCAGGCGGCGGGCACGGGCCCGGCCGGCAGCGCGTGACCGCCGTCCCGCGTGCCGTCAGCGGCGCGTCAGAGCTCCGGACGAAGGTGGGGTGCGGGTCCACGGCCGCGCCGCAGGAAGGTGAACCAGCCAGCCATGATCAGTGCCTACGACCACCCGCCCGGCTGGGACACCATCCACGGCCTGTTCGAACGCCAGACCGCGGCGACCCCCGGAGCCGCCGCGGTCTGCCACGGGAGCACGGTGCGGACCTACGCCGAACTCGACGAGGCCGCGTGCCGTCTCGCGCAGCGGCTTCGTGACCGCGGCGCCCGCCGGGGCGGGTACGTCGGGGTGCTGCTCGACCGCTCTCCCGAACTCGTCGTGGCGCTGCTGGCCGTGCTGAAGTCCGGTGCGGCCTACATCGGGCTGGAGCCGGCCCACCCACCCCGGCGGCTCGGTGCCGTGCTCGCCGACGCGGGCGCGGCGCTGGTGGTCACCCGGACGGAGCTCGCGGGCCGGCTGCCCGCCGAGGCCGGCCCGGCGGTGCTGGTCGACGAGCCGTTCGCCGCGCGGCCCGGGACCGGCGTCCCGGCCGCGGGCGCGCGTCCCGGGGACCTGGCCTACGTCGGGTACGCCGCCGCCTCGGCCGGGAAGCCCGGCGTCATGGTCGAGCACCGGTGCGTGGCCGCCTTCCTCGCCGCGCTCGGCAGCCGCGTCGGCTTCGGGCCCGGTACCTGGACCCTGCAGTTCGCCGGGATCTCGTTCGACGCGCTCGTCGGTGAGATCTTCGGCCCGCTGACCAGCGGCGGTGCGGTGGTGCTGCCACCGCCGGGTGCCGACCTGCTCGGCGCGGGCCTGCTGCGGCTGCTCGAACGGGAGCGCGTCACGACGGCGTTCCTGCCGCCGTCGGTGCTCTCGGCGCTGCCGGCCGGGGAGCTGCCCCGGCTGCGCGTCCTCGTGGTCGGCGGCGAGGGGGTCCCGCGGGAGGTCGCCGAGCGCTGGGAACGCGGCCGGGACTGCCACAGCGCTTACGGCGCCGGCGAAACGACGTCGATCGCCGCGATGACCGGCCGCCGGCTGCCGGCGGTGGAGGCCTACGTCCTCGACGCCGATCTGTGGCCGGTCGCCTGCGGCACGGTGGGGGAGCTCTACCTCGGCGGCCCGACGGTGTGCCGCGGCTACCTGGGCCGGCCGGCCCTGACCGCCGAGCTGTTCGGGCCGGATCCGTTCGCGCGTGAGCCGGGGGCCCGGCTCTACCGCACGGGCGAGCTCGCGCGCGTCCTGCCCGACGGCCGGTTCGAGGTCGTCGGCCGGACCGGCGACCACGGCCGGCCCCCTGCCCGCGCCGCCCGGTGACGCGGCTGCCCACCCGGAGGAGCGGACGACTGCGATGACCAAGAACCTCGGTGACCTGCTCGACGGGCTCACGCCACAGCAGCAGGAACTGCTCAAGGCCCGGCTGGCCCAGCGCGCCGCGACCCCGGCGACCGGGACCCGCGACGCCGCGGCGTTCCCCCTGTCGCCCGCGCAGGAGCGCCTGTGGCTGGCCGACCGGCTCTCCCCCGGCCGTTCGGTGCCGGTCACCCTGGCGATCCGGCTGACGGGGCCCCTGGACCGGGACGCGCTGCGCGCCGCGGCCGGCGACGTCGTCGCCCGCCAGTCGGCGCTGCGCACGGTGTTCCGCGAGACGCCCGAGGGCCCCCGCCAGATCGTCCTCGAGACGTTCGAGCCGCCCCTGCCGGTGGTGGCCGCGGAGCCGGCCGGGCTGGCGCGGCTGGTCGCCGAGCGGATCCGGCCGGCGTTCGACCTGACGGCCGCGCCACCGCTCGCGATGACGCTCTTCGCGCTCGGCCCGCACGAGCACCTGCTCCTGATCTGCGTCCACCACATCGTCATCGACGGCTGGTCGACCGAGGTCCTCCTCGGCGACCTGATCGCCTGCTACGCACGCCGAACCGGCGGGGACGCCGAGCTGCCCGAGCTGCGCCTGCGGTTCGCCGACCACGCCGCCGCGGAACGGGAGGCGGTCGCCGGCGGGCGGCTCGCGCCGCAGGTGGCCTACTGGCGCGAACGGCTGGCCGGCGCACCGGCCCTTTCGACCGTTCCGCCGGACCGTCCCCGCCCGGCGGTGCCGAGCCGGCGGGGCGCGCACCTGGAGTTCACCGTCGACGGCGCCGTGACCGACCGGCTGGTGGCGGTGGCCCGGCGGCGGGGGGTCACCCTCAACACCGTGGTCACCGCGGCCTTCGCGACGCTGATCCGGCAGGCCACCGGGCAGGACGTCGTCCTGTTCGGCACCCCGGTCGCCCGACGGGGGCGGACCGAGCTCGAGCCGCTCGTCGGCAGCATCGCCGACACCGTCGTGACTCGCGTGGACCTGTCCGGGGAGCCGTCGGGCGACGAGCTGCTGCGCCGGGTCCAGCAGTCGGCCGCGGCCGCGGTGGCGCACCAGGACGTCCCGTTCTCCGAGCTGGTGCGGGAACTCGCGCCCGCCCGGCGGCTCGCGTACAACCCGCTGTTCCAGATCATGCTCAGCGTCAGCGAAATCGTGGTGGCGGCCCGGGACGCGGGCGGGGTCACCTTCACCCCGGAGCGCGTGGAAACGGGGACGACCGAGTTCGACCTGTTCCTGACGGTGCGGCGCGAGTCCGCGGGACTGACCGGCGTCCTCGGTTACAGCACCGACCTCTACCTGGCCGAGACCGCCGGGCACCTCGCCGACGGCCTGGTCACCGTGCTCACCGGGCTGGCCGAGGCGCCCGAACGGCCGGTCGGCGCCCTGGCGCCCCGCCGCGCGGTCGAGGTCGCCGCGTCCTTCACCGCCGACCCGATGGGCGAGGCGATGCGGTTCTGGTCCGGCTTCCACCGGGTTCCGCTCGACGCGCGGTTCGCGCCGTACGGCCAGGTCCTCCAGCAGCTGCTGGCCGGGGGCGGGAGCGACGCGCAGATCGTCCTCCTCCGCTGGAGCGACTGGTCCCGCCGCCGGGCGGACGGCGCTTCCGCCGGCTTCCTCGGCGAGGTCGTCGACGAGCTGCTCGCGGGCGTGGCCGCGTTCCGGTCCCGCACGGACACCCCCTTGCTGCTGATGGTCTGCCCGTCGGACGAGGGGACCGAAACCGCCGCGGCGGACGAAAAGCTGGCCCGGGGCCTGGCCGGCGTGCCCGGCGTCGAGGTGACGTGGCCCGCCGGGTTCGCCGCCGGGCTCGGCGTCACCGAGGTCGCCGACCCCACGGCCGACGCGCTCGGGCACGTTCCCTACACCGAGGAGTTCTTCGCGGCGCTCGGCACGCTCGCCGTGCGGCGGCTGCACGCGCTGTGGCGGACACCGCCGCCCGGCCCGGAACGGGCGGAGTACGCGGCCACGCACCTGGACACCGCCGCGCGGATCGCCGCGGCGGCCAGGCTCGCCGCGGACCCCGCGCCCGACCCGGACCCGCAGGAGTACGTGGCGCCGCGGACGGAGACGGAGAAACGGCTGGCGGCGCTCTGGGCCGACCAGCTCGGCACCGACGCGGTGGGCGTCCGGACGAGCTTCTTCGCGATGGGCGGGCATTCGCTGCTGGTCACCCGGATGCTTTCCCTGGCGCGCCGGGAGTTCGGGGTCTTCGTGCCGTTCCACGAGTTCTACGCCGACCCCGTGATCGAGGCCCTCGCCACCACGATCGACGTCGCGGACGAGACCGCGCCGGAGTCCGGCGGGCCCGCGGAGATCTTCCCGGCACCGCGCGACCGGCCGATCGAGCCGGCCGCCACCCAGAAACGGCTGTGGGCGCTCGCGCAGCTCGGTGTCCACGCGGGAGCGGTCACCTTCGCCGCCACCCTGACCGGCCCGCTCGACGAGGTGGCGCTGCACGCGGCGGTCGAGGACGTCGTGCGGCGCCACGAATCCCTCCGGACGACCATCGGCACCGAGCGGGGCCGCCCCGTGCTGATCGTCCACAAGGGACTCGACTGCTGGTGGCCCGGCACGGGGACCGAGGACGTCGCCACCGCGATCCGGGAGCTCGCGACGCACCCGTACGACCTGGAAACCGGGCCGCTGCTGCGGATCCGGCTGCTGCGCGACGGACCCGGACGGCACCACCTGCTGATCGGCCTGCACCAGGTGGTCTGCGACAACGAGTCCTGGCACCTGTTCCTCACGGACCTGGCCGCCGCTTACCGGGCCCGGCTGGGCCTGGGGGAGCCGCTGCCGCCGGTGCCCGTCCGGATGACGGACTACGCCGCGTGGGAACGGGATCGGCTGGCCGGCCCGGCGGCCGAGGCCGACGCCGCGTACTGGGCCGAGTGCCTGCGGGACGCGCCGCCGAGACTGGAGCTGGCGCGCGCCCGCGCGCAGCCGACCGGGGAAGCCGGGCTGCGGCACCAGCGACTCGGCGAAGGCCTCGGTCCCCGGGTCGGGGAACTGGCCAGGGTGACCGGCGTCAGCACGTTCGTCGTGCTGCTCACCGCGTACGCGCTGGCACTGGGCGAAGAATCGGGGCGGGGCGACGTCGTGCTCGGCGTGCCGTCCGCGGGCCGGGACCGCCCGGAACTGCAGGGCGTCGTCGGCCGCTTCGCCCACCTGATGCCGCTGCGCCTGAACCTGGCGGGGGCGACGACGTCGCGCGCGCTGCTGCACCGCGTGCACGAGGCGGTGCTGGACGCGCAGCGCCACCGCGGCGTGCCGTTCGCCCGGATCGTCGAAGTCGTCCGGCCGCCCCGCGAACGGGCCCACCACCCGGTCTTCCAGCACGCGCTCAACGTCGTCGGCGAGCGGGCGGCCGGGCTCGACCTGCCGGAGGTGTCCGTACGGGCGCTCGACACGCCGGTCGCGGCCACCCAGTACGAGCTGTTCCTCCACCTGCACTGGGAAAACGGCGAGCTGGGTGCCACCGTCGAGTACGACACCGGCCGGCTCGGCGACGACGTCGTGGCCGATCTGGTCGCCCGGTTCGAGTCGGCCGTGGCGGGCATGGCCGAGCGGCCCGACGACGCCGTTCCAGGGCCGCCGCTGAGCGAACCCGGTCCCCGAGCCGCCAGGCCGGAGCTGACCATCGCCACGACGGGCCCCGACGCCGGACGACTGCTGACCACCTTCGCCGGGACGCCCGGCCTCTCCGTCACCTCGCGGGTGTTCGGTACCCTGCTCGATCCCGCCGAGACCGACGGACTCACCGCGGTGGTGCTGCGCTGGGCCGACCTGATCGGGACACCGGTTCCCACCCGGCGCGGCACGCTCGTCCGCCGCGTGGACGACGCGGTCACCGACGTCGTCACGGCGGTCAAGGCCCACCGGTCCCGGACCGACCGGCCGCTGGTGCTGCTGACCGAGACTTCCGGCGGGGCGATCCCGCCCCGGCTGGAGGCCCGCCTCGACGCCCGGCTGCACGTCGAGCTGCCCGGCGTCGAAGTCCTCACCGGCCCGACGGCGGGCGAGATCGCCGTCGAGCGGCTCCGCCAGGCCTTCCCGCTTCCCGAACGGAAAACCGGCGAAGGGCCGCGCGACGACCGGGAACGGGCGCTCGCGCGGATCTGGGCCGAGCTGCTGGACCTGGACGTCGCCGGGATCGGCGTGCACAGCGACTTCTTCACCCTCGGCGGTGATTCCTTCCTCGCCATCCAAGCCGCCCACCGGGCGGGCGAGTCGGGGATCGCCGTCACCCCGGCGCAGTTCTCGGCCCACCCCACCATCGCCGAACTGGCCGCCCTACGCAGCGAAAAGGACGTGACTCGCCCATGAAACGCGCTTCGGGTTTCGCCGGATTCACCGTGATGTGGTCCGGGCAGATGCTGTCGACGGTCGGCACCCGGATGACGAACTTCGCCATCGGCATCAGCGTCTTCAAGGAGACGCACTCGGCGTTGAGCGTGACCCTGCTGACGTTCGTCGCCTTCGGGGCGACCGTCGCCTTCTCGCCGATCGCGGGGGTGCTGATCGACCGGTGGAGCCGCCGCACCACCATCATCGCCGCGGACGTCGGCTCGGCCGCGGTGACCCTGGCGCTGCTCGGCGTCTACGTCTTCGGCGATCCCCAGCTCTGGCAGCTGTACGTGGTGAACTTCCTGACCGGCGCGTTCCTCGCCTTCCAGGTGCCCGCGTACGGCGCCGCCATCACGCTGATGATCGAGAAGGGCGGTTACACCCGGGCCAACGCGATGATGGGCCTGCTGCGGGCGGCGCCGTACGTGGCCGCGCCCGCCATCGCCGCACCCCTGGTGTCGGCGTTCGGCCTCGCCCCGGTGCTCGCCGTCGACGTGGTCTCGGCGTTGGCGGCGATCGCCGCGGTCTACGCGATCACGCTGCCGCCCGACCCGGTCCGCGAGCCCGTCACGGCGGCGGACGGGTCCGCGCTGACCCGGTTCCGGCGGGACTTCACCGTGGGCTTCAGCTACATCGCGCGCCGTCCGCCGCTGGTCGGGCTGCTGTCCATCATGATCGCGATCAGCTTCCTGTCCGCGCTCGGCTGGGTGCTGTTCCCGCCCCTGATCCTCGCCCGCACCGGCGACTCGGCCAACGCGGTCGGCATCGTCCAGGTCGTCGGGGCGATCGGCGGCACCGGGGCGGGCGTCCTGCTGGCCATGCTCAAACCCACGGACAAGAAGATCGTCCGGATGCTCGTCGCGATCCTCGTCCTCGGCGTGCTCGGCCGGATCCTCTTCGGTTTCGACAGCATCTGGGTCTGGTCGATCGCGCTGTTCTTCGGCTGGGGCGCCCTGCCGTTCATCGACGGCTACAACCAGACCATCTGGCAGGAAAAGACGCCGCCGCGCCTGCAGGGCCGCATCTTCGCGGTGGTCCAGATGGTCGAGAACATCGCCAGCCCGCTCGCCTACCTCGCCGCCGGGCTGCTGGCCGACGACCTCCTCGAGCCCGCCATGCGCTCGGGCGGGTGGCTCGCCTCGGTCTTCGGCCCCCTCACCGGCACCGGCCCGGGGGCCGGGATCGCCGTCCTGTTCATCGTGTCCGGTGCCGGCGCGGCCGTGGTGGCCCTCGTCGGCTTCCTCACGCCCGCCATCCGGAACGCGGAATCCCTGCTGCCGGACGGGGGCGGCGAGGTCGAGCCCGCCCCGGCCGCGCCCGGCAACGCACCCGCCCGCTGAGCCCACGCGAAGGAGCCATTCCCATGACCGACACCGCTGCACCGGCCGGCCCGGCCTACCGGGTGGTCGTGAACGACGAGGAACAGTTCTCGATCTGGCCCGCCCACAAGGAGAACCCGGCTGGCTGGCACGACGCCGGGAAGACGGCCGGGAAGGAGGAGTGCCTGGCCTACATCGAGCAGGTGTGGACGGACATGCGCCCCCGATCCGCCCGGGACGCCGACGCCTCCCCGCTCGTCCGGCTCATCGCCGAGGTACTGGAGACCGACCCGGGGGAACTCGGCGACGACGCCGGCCCCGGCCGGGCCGCGGGGTGGACGAGCCTCAAGCACATCCAGCTCGTCACGACCCTGGAGCACACCTTCGGCGTCAAGCTGTCCGCCGCCGACATCCGGGGCCTGACCTCCGTCGCGGCCATCCGGGAAACGTTGCGGGCGAAGGGAACCGGCGAGTGACCGACCAGCTGACGACGACCATCGAGAAGGCGCCGGACGCGCCACCGGCGGACGCCGACCTCGCGACGATGCTGCTGATCCGCCACTTCGAGCTCGCCCTGCTCGACCTGTTCGCGCGGGGTGAGCTGCACGGCACCACGCACACCTGCCTCGGGCAGGAGTACGTGCCGGTCGCGCTGGCCCCGCTGCTGACCGGGCGTGACTACGTCTTCAGCAACCACCGCGGCCACGGCCACTACATCGCCCGCTTCGGCGACCCGGCCGGCCTGCTCGCGGAGATCATGGGCCGCGAGGGCGGGGTCTGCCACGGCGTCGGCGGCAGCCAGCACGTCTTCCGCGACCGCTACCTGTCCACCGGGGTGCAGGGGGAGAGCCTGCCGGTCGCCACCGGGGTCGCCCTGCACCTCAAGCAGCACGAACCGGGCGCCCTCGCGCTCACCTACGTCGGTGACGGCACCTGGGGGGAGGGCGCGGTCTACGAAGCACTCAACATGGCGTCGCTGTGGCGGCTGCCGCTGCTCGTCGTCGTCGAAAACAACGGCATCGCCCAGTCGACGCCGACCAGCGCGCAGCTCGCGGGCACCATCCGGGACCGCGCCGCCGCGTTCGGCTGCGCCCACCTGCGCGTCGGGAGCACCGACCCGGCCGAGATCCGGGCCGTCGCGGGGCCGTTCGTCGAGGGGGTGCGGGAGGGCGCTCCGCTGGTCCTCGAGTTCGTCACGAACCGGCTCGGGCCGCACAGCAAGGGTGACGACACGCGGCCGGACGCGGAGCTGCGCCGGGTGCGCGCGGCCGACTGGCACGCGCGGTGCGCCGAAGCGCTGGGCGAGCCGTTCGCGGTGGCCGACGCGGCCGCGGCCGACCGGGTCGCCCGGCTGGTCGGCGAGGTGGCCGCGCGGCCACCGGCGGTCTGGGGCCGGGGGTGAGCGCGCGGCCGGTGCGCGTGGTGGAGAACCTCAACCACGCGGTGCACGAGCGCATGCGGGCCGATCCGCGGCTGTACGTCCTCGGCGAGGACGTCGCCGACCCCTACGGCGGGGCGTTCAAGGTGACCCGCGGGCTGTCGGACGCCCATCCGGGCCGGATGATCTCCACACCGATCAGCGAGAACGGCATCACCGGCGTCGCCGCCGGGCTCGCCATGGCGGGCGACGCGGCGATCGTCGAGATCATGTTCGGCGACTTCGCCGGCCTCGCGTTCGACCAGGTGCTCAACTTCGCCAGCAAGTCCGTGTCCATGTACGGGCGGCGGCACCCCATGCGCGTGGTGGTGCGCCTGCCCTCCGGCGGCGGCCGCGGCTACGGCCCGACGCACAGCCAGACCCTGCTCAAGCACTTCATCGGGATCCCCGGCCTGTCGCTGTTCGAGCTGTCCCCGTTCCACGACAACCGGGCGGTGCTGGCCCGCATGCTCGACCTCGGCGAGCCGTGCGTGTTCGCCGAGGACAAGGTGCTCTACACCCGCCGGATGGCCGCGGACGGCCGGGTGGACGACCTGTTCGACTACGGCTTCGCCGGTGCCGACGGCACCGCCCCGGCGCACGTGTCCGTCGACGCCGACGGCGACGTGGACTGCCTGCTCGTCGCGCCCGGCGGGGTGGCGGACCGGGCCATCGCCGCCATGCGCGAACTGCTGCTGCGGCACGAGATCAGCTGCCGGCTGGTGGTTCCCTCGCGGCTGTACCCGGTGGAGACCGAGGCACTGGTGAGCGCGGCGCGGCGGGCGGCGCACGTCTGCGTCGTCGAGGAGAGCACGGCGGGCGGGACCTGGGGCGCGGAGGTCGCGCACGTCCTGCACGAGCGGCTCTGGGGCCGGCTGCGGCACCCCGTCCGGCTCGTCCACTCGGCCGACAGCGTCATCCCGGCGGCCGTCCACCTGGAACGCGAGGTCCTGGTCCAGGCCGGGACGATCCGGGACGCCGTGCTCGCGGACCTGCGTGCGGAAAGGAGCCCGGTGTGAACCACATCGAGGTGCCGAAGCTCAACACCAACGACACCGCCTACGTCCTCGTCGACTGGCTCGCCGAGGACGGGCAGCCGCTGAAGGAGGGCGATCCGGTCGCCGTCGTCGAGACGTCGAAGGCCACCGAGGAGCTGTACTGCGAGCGCGACGGCGTCCTGCACCGGCTGCTCCCGGCCCCGGCCGACTGCGGGCCCGGCGACGTCATCGGCCGTCTCTTCGACGCCGAGGCGGACCGGCTGGAGTTCCTGGCCGCCGCACCCGCGCCGCCGGGGGAACCGCTTCCCGAAGGGCGCTTCACGCTCACCGAACCCGCGCGGCTCCTGGCCGACCGGCACGGGCTGACGGCGGCTTCCCTGGCCGGGCTGGGGTTGCGCGTCGTCCGCGAGTCCGACGTCCGGCGGCTGCTGAGCGAAGCCGGGCAGAAGACCTACACCCCGAACCGGGCCCAGCGCGCGGTGGCCGCCGCGGTTTCCCGGTCGCACCAGGAGATCCCCGCCGCGTTCACCGCCGTCGTCGTCGCGGTGGACCCGGCCCTCGCCACCGCGAAGGAGCTGTCGGAGCGGACGGGCGCGCTCGTCGGGCTGCCCGAGCTGCTCGTGTCCGTCCTCGGCGGCCTGACCGGACAGTTTCCGCTCTGCTACGGCGAACCCGCCCCCGACGGCGCGCTGGTGCTGCCCGAAGCGGCGCACGTCGGCGTCACCGTCGACGTCGGGAAAGGGCTCTTCGCGCCGGTGGTGAAGGACGCGGGCACGCGGTCGCTGGACGAGATCTCCGGGCTGCTGATGGACTTCCGCATCAAGGCCATGCGCGAGGACTTCCGGACCGAGGACCTCGGCGGCGCGAACATCCTGCTGTCGCTGAACAACGAGGACGACGTCCTGTTCGCCCAGCCGATCGTCTTCCCGGGCCAGACGTGCGCCGTGGCACTGGGCGGGGTCCGCCGGGAGGCGGTGTTCGCCGCCGACGGCGCGCTCACCCCGCGCTCGGTGGCCGTCGTCGGGCTCGCCTACGACCACCGGTTCGTCAACGGCAGCACCGCGGTGGGGTTCCTCAAGGCGATCAAGGCGGCACTCGAGTCACCGGAGGTGATCGCCGATGCCCGCGACCGCTGAGCGCGACGCGCTGGCCGCCGCGGCCGCCGCCGTGCGGACCCGCCGCCGTGGCCTTCCCACCGCCCTGCCCGCGTTGTCCGTCGGCCTGCTGGCCACTTACACGATCGACCCGATCGAGCCGTACCTGCGGGTGGCCCTCGCGGACGCGGGCCTGGTGCCCGAGATCGTCGTGGGGCCGTTCGACCAGATCCTGCCGGAGTGCCTCGGCGACCACGGGCGGCTGGCCCGGCTCGCCCCCGACGTGCTCGTCGTCGCCCCGCGCTGGGAGGACATGCCGGACGGCGACGAGGAGGGCGAGCTGCTGCGCCTGGCGGACGCGGCGCCGGCGGCGGCCGACCGCTGGGAGAGCTGCCTGGTCTTCGTGCTGCCCGCGCTCCCGCCGGACGGGGCAGGCGTGGCCGACGCCGGGCACGCCGACGGGCTCACCGCCGCCGTCACGGCGGCCAGGCAGCGGCTGCGCGACCGGCTCGCCGGCCGCCCCCACGTGCTGGTCGCCGACGCGGAGGCGGCCGTCCGCGAGGTCGGGGCGCTGCGTGCCCACCACCCGGCGCTGAACGCGGTCGCCCGCATCCCCTACACCGAAGAGGTGTTCTGGCGGCTGGGGCTCGGCGTCGCCCGGCTGCTGCGGGCCCACTTCGGCGGCGTTCCCCGTGCCGTCGTCCTCGGCGGCGACCTCCTGACGCCGGAGTACGCGGAGGTCCTGCGCGACCCGCTGCGGCGGCTGGGGGCGGCCGGGGTGCGGCTCGCCGCCGCCGCGGCGGTGCCGGACGGCTGGGCGCCGGACCTGGCGCTCGACGAAGCGGCGCCCGACCCGAGCCTGCTGCTGACCACGGACCCCGCCCTGGCGGCCGCCGGCGGGCGGGACGCCGTGCTCCTCGGTCCGGCCACCGAAAGCTGGGCGTCGGAGCTGCAGGAGGCGGGGGTCTTCGACCGGCCGCTGCCCCGGCGGCCCGGGACGGCTCGTCCGGTACCGGTGCGGGAATCCGCGCGGGCGTTGTCGCTGGAGGAGTTCCTGGACGGCTTGGACCTCTCGGTCACGTTCGACGAGCCGGGCGAGGCCGGGTTCCCGAAGGTGACGGAGCTGCTCGCGCGGGCCAAGGACTTCGTGCTCGGCCCGGTGCCCGGCGGGTTCGACCCCGCGGCCTTCGCGGACGGCGAGGACCGGCTGCTGCTGACGGCCGCCGTCCGCGACCGGTTCGGCGACTACGGCATGGGCGCGGTGGCCGCACTGGCGTTCGGCTCGGGCGTCTGCCGCGTCGAGGTGTTCTCGGTGTCGTGCCCGGTCATGGGCCGCGGCGTGGAACCGCTGGTGCTCCAGGAGATCGTGGCGGCGGCGCAGCGCCGCGGCTGCCGAGAGGTCGACCTGGTCCTGACGCCCACCGGGCGCAACGACGTAGCGCTGGAGTTCGCCGCGGCGGCCGAGCAGCAGGCGGGGCCGGTGGTGGTGCGGGCGGTGCGGTGCCGGTGATCCTGCCGGGTCGCTCGCGCTGCGTGATCAGCCCGGGCCGGACCCGCGCCGCCGTGCGGATCCGGCCCCGCCTCCGAACTGGAGGTGGGGCCGTGGTGGGGCGCCGGTGATCCTGCCGGGTCGCTCGCGTTGCGTGATCAGCCCGGGCCGGACCCGCGCCGCCGTACGGTTCCGGCCCCGCCTCCGAACTGGAGGTTGGGCCTGTGGTGGTGCGGGCGGTGGGGCGCCGGTGATCCTGCCGGGTCGCTCGCGCTGTGTGTGATGAGCCCGGGCCGGACCCGCGCCGCCGTACGGATCCAGCCCCGCCTCCGAAGCGGAGGTGGGGCCGTGGTGGTGCGGCGCCGGTGATTCCGCCGGGTTCGCTCGTGTTGTGTGTGATGAGTCCGGCTGGCGGCTGAGGGATGCCCGAGCCGCCATACGGTTCCGGCCCCGCCTTCGAACTGGAGGTGGGGCTGTGGTGGTGCGGGTGGTGCGGCGCCGGTGATCCTGCCGCGCTCGCGCGTGTTGTGTGTGATGAGTCCGGCTGGCGGCTGAGGGGCGACCGAGCCGCCATACGGTTCCGGCCCCGCCTTCGAACTGGAGGTGGGGCCTGTGGTGGTGCGGGCGGTGGGGCGCCGGTGATCCTGCCGGGTCGCTCGCGCTGTGTGTGATGAGCCCGGGCTGGACCCGCGCCGCCGTGCGGATCCGGCCCCGCCTCCGAAGCGGAGGTGGGGCCGGATGCGCGTCAGGCCGGCTTGCTCGCGGAGCAGGTCCACGTGAGGGGGAGCGGGTCACCGGGCAGCCGCCAGAACCCTTCGTCGTTCTCGTCGCGGACCATGGTGCTGTAGCGCTGCCGGCAGTCGACCGGCACCTCGGTGAACGTCCGGATCTGCAGGCCGGCACCGATCAGCGCGCCCATGATGTCGGGGATGGTCCACAGCCAGCTGTACTGCTTGTAGGACTCGATCTCCTGGACGTCGTCGTAGCCGTCCCCGTAGGTGGCGCTGATTTCGTCTTCCAGGGGACCGCTCGGGATCTTCTCCGGGCGGACCCGCAGCACCCCGTCCTCCTCCTCGACGGCGGCGATGATCGGGTGGATCTCCACGATGTGGAAGACCCCGCCGGGCTTGAGGAAGTGCGCCACGACCTTGGCCCAGGCGGCCAGGTCCGGCAGGAGGTGCAGCACCCCGTAGTCGGTGTAGACGATGTCGAAGGAGCCCTCGAGCACGTTGGGCAGGTCGAACACGTTGGCGTGCACGAAGTTGATGTCCGTGTTCAGCCCGTCGGCCAGCTCGCGGCCGATCTTGAGGGCCTCGTCGGCGAAGTCCACGGCCGTGACGTTGGCGCCCTGCCGGGCCCACGAGATCGCGTTCAGCCCGATGTGGCACTGCAGGTGCAGGAAGTCCTTGCCGGAGACGTCACCGAGCGCGGCCCGCTCCAGCGAGCGCAGGCTGCTCTTCCCGGCCCGGAACGTGTCGAGGTCGTAGTAGGACGAGTCGAGGTGGGCGAGCGCCCGCCGGTTCCAGCCCTGCTGGTTGCTCTTCATGCGGGTGCGGTCGTCGATGGCGGTGTCCAATGGAGGCCTCTCTTCGCTGTGATGGCCGGCGTCAGGGGATGCGCCCCTGACGCCGATCGTGTCGAGGCCCGCTGACTCGCCGCTGAAGTGCGGCGACCAGCGCGTCATCCGGGCTGCCGCGAGGTTGGCGCGACCGGTCCTGGGTACCCGGGGCTGGACGAACAGGAGGCCCCCGTGTCGACCGATGCGATCGTGCTGCTCAAGGAAGATCACCAGACCGTCGAGAAGCTGTTCAAGCAGTTCGAGAAGGCGGGTGACAACGCTTTCCAGGAAAAGCGGAAGCTCGTCGACGCGATGATCGAAGAGCTGACCACCCACACCTACATCGAGGAAGAGATCTTCTACCCGATGGCCCGGGAGGCCGTTCCGGAAACCCGCGACCACGTGCTGGAAAGCGTGGAAGAGCACCACGTGATGGTGTGGCTGATGGCGGAGCTGGTGGATCTGGACCCGGAGGACGAGACCTTCGACGCGAAGGTCACGGTGCTCACCGAGAACGTGCGTCACCACGTCGAGGAGGAAGAGGACGAGTGGTTCCCCGAAGTGCGCAAGGCACTGGGGCGCAAGCGGTTGCAGGAGGTGGGGCAGCGCATGCTCGACGCTCGCCCGGACGCCCCCAAGGATCCGTTGAAGATCGCCAGCGCACACGCCTGAGGCGCCGCGGCCGCGGGAGGGTCCGCTCAGCTCGTCTCGCGCACGACCAAGCGGTGCGGCGCGACGATCGACCGGGCCGGTCCCGGCGCGGTCGCCTGCAGGGCGAGGCGTTCCAGGGCCAGCTCGGCGACGCGGTCCTTGTCCGGTGACACCGTCGTCAGCGCCGGCACGCTGTAGCGGCCGTCTTCGATGTCGTCGAAACCCACCAGGGCCAGCGCTTCCGGCACCGCGACGCCGCGGTCGGCGGCGGCCCGCAGCGCGCCCAGCGCCAGCTCGTCGGTGAAGCAGAAGACCGCGTCCGGGGGCCGGGGCAGATCCAGCAGGCGCAGCATCGCGCGGTGGCCGTCGGCCCGGTGCAGGCGCGGCACGGCCACTTCGAGCTCCGGCTCGGCCGGCAGACCGGCCGCGGCCAGCGCGTCCCGGTATCCCGTCAGCCGCTGGCGGGCGGTCGCGTTCAGCGACCGCGGCTGGATGCCCATCGCGGCGACGCGCCGCCGGCCGGACGCCAGCAGGTGCCCGGTGGCCTCGCGAGCGGCCGCCACGTTGTCGATCGCGACGTGGTCGACGCCCGGCGCGCCGTCGTGCTCCCCGAGCAGCACCAGCGGGACCGTGTCGGTGCGGGCGGCCAGTTCCGCGGGCGCCACCGCCCACGGGCTGAACAGCACCCCGTCGACCAGCTGGCTGCGTTTGCCGTGCAGCAGCTGCTTTTCGCGTTCGGGGTCGCCGTCGGTCTGGTCGATGAGAACGGTCAGTCCCCGGGCTTCGGCGATGCGCACCGTCTTCGCGGCGAGCTCGGCGAAGTACGGCGAGTCGATCTCGGGGATCACCAGGGCCACCAGGCCGGTCCGGCCGCGGCGGAGCGTCCGGGCGGCCAGGTTGGGCAGGTAGCCGAGCGCGTCGATGCTCGCCTGCACCCGGTCCCGGGTCGCCGGGGCCACGTACCGGAACCCGTTGACGACGTTGGACACCGTCCGCACCGAGACGCCGGCGTGCTCGGCCACGTCACGCAACTTCGGGTTCATTCCCGCAGCCTAACCCTTGCAACGTGGCATGCCACGTTGCAAACTGAAGGTCACGCCGTCAGGAGGCCTGAGATGACCGCGAGTCACTGTGTCCCGTTCACCGCCGCCGAGGTCGGGTCGTTCACCGATCGCCTGGACCGGGACGGCATCATCGGCCTGCCGGGGGCCTTCACCCGCGACTGGGTGACGCGGCTCGGCGAGGACATCGACGCCGCCTTCGCCGAGGCCCGCGCGCGGCCGGACGGTGCCGTCGGCCGCGGTCCGTCCCGCTACTACGTCGAGATCCACCCGGAACAGCTGCGCGGGTTCGTCGAGCTCGCCACCCACCCGTGGATCACCGCCGTCGCCGAGGCGGTCCTGGGGCCGGCGTACCGGATCGTCGAGGTGGGCTTCGACGTCCCGCTGGCCGGCGCGGTCGACCAGCCGTGGCACCGGGACTTCCCGGCCCCCGAAGCGACCACGCGCCACCGCCGGCTGACGTCGCTCGCCGTCAACGTGACCGCCGTCGACACCGAGCCGGACATGGGACCGTTCGAGATCGCCCCCGGCACGCACTGGGACGACGGCAGCTCGTTCGACCACGGCATGTTCCCGCCGCGGGAGTCCTACCCGCGCTACCGCGAGCTCGCCACCCGCAAGTTCCCGCGGATGGGGGACATCTCGATCCGGTCGGCGCTGACCGTGCACCGCGGTACCGCGAACCGGTCCGGCAAGGCCCGCCCGGTTCTGGTCCTGGGCCTCGACGCGCCCGGAGCCGGCAACGACGCCCAGCACGACACCGCCGTGACCGGCGAGTTCTGGACGTCGTTGCCGGAGCCGCTGCGCGCCCACCTGGCCTGCCCGATCGTCGACGTCCTGACGCCGATCACCCAGAAGCACACGATCGAAGGCCTGGTGATGGGCGAATCCGGGACCTGAGGCCGGCGGGCCTTACCAGGAGCCGGTTACCGCCGTGCCCGGCGGAGGCGACGGGCGACCGCGAGCAGCAGCCCGCCGAGGATGAAGAGCAACGCTCCCAGCCCGACCAGCGGACCCAGCAGCGGGCTGGCTCCGGTCCCGGCGAGCTCGGACGGACCGGTGGGCGTGCCGGCGTGCTCCCCGCTCGTGCGGTCGGTGCCGGACCACGTCGTGCCCACGCCCCCTCCCGCCGGGCCGGTCGTGCTCTCGTTGCCGGTGGACGACGCCGTGTCCGTCGCGGTTCCCGTGCCGGTGGACGAGGCCGTGTCGGTCGCGGTTCCCGTGCTGGTGTTCGTGCCGGTGTCCGATGTGGCCGGCGTCGTGGTCGGTGTCGTCGTGGTCGGTGTTGTGGTGGGAGCCGTGTCGCAGGCGGGCGTGGTGAACGTGTTGTCGTCGAGGGAAACCTGGCCGTTGCGGGCCAGCGCGCGTCCGGCGACGACGGTTCCGGTGGTCGCCGTGATCGAGGTCAAGGCCATGATCGTGCCGACGAAGCGCGAGTGCGTCCCCAGCGTCGCCGAACTGCCGACCTGCCAGAACACGTGGCACGCCTGGGCCCCGTTGACCAGGTTCACGCTGCTCGCCGACGCCGTGATCAAGGTGGCGGCGACCTGGAAGATCCAGACGGTGCTGGAGTCGCCCCGGCCGTCCAGGGTCAGGGTCCCGCTGATCGCGAGCGGGCCGCTCGACTTGTAGACGCCACCGGTCAGGGTCCGGCCGACGAGATCACCCGCGACGTTCGCGGTCGGCGCGCGGCCGGCGGCGTCGTCGTAGGCGACGACGAGGTCGGACTGGGCCCGGCCGGCCGCGGCGTCACCCGCGTGCGTGGCTCCGGCCGCCGTACCTGGCGGAAAACCGGTGATCGCGGTACCGGGAAAGACGCCGAGGTCCTTGTCCAGCGTGCTGGGACCCGTATTGGTCACCGTCTGCCCGCCCAGCACCGAATAGGCCCCCGCGGTGCCGAGCCCGACGGGCGCTTCGGCGGCACCAGCCTGCGGCACCCCGGATACCAGGCCGGCACCGAGCATCGACACGGCTGCGCACAGGACCACGACCGCGCCTCTGCGGCGCCGGTTCCGCGTCGAACGCGTGCTACGGGATTCGCCGTTCATGGGGTTTTCCTCCACCGAGATTCCAGCCTGAGCCGGCGGGAGTCTGGGCCGGAAAACAACGATCAGGTGAACGGTAGACAGGGAAAGCGGCAAAAGGCGGAAACAGTAAAAGGTGTACCCGAAAGTGCGGGTCTTGTATCACCCACACGAGTGGTTGTGGTGCGCGTTCGCCCACGAAATCGCGTTGTTCCGGGGTCGCCGCGGCTGTGTCGCTGCCGGAGCCGAATTCCCGGTCACGTCGCGGGCAGGAATTCGCCGATGGCCCGGGCGACTTCGCCGGGAGCCTGCTCGGCCTGGTGGTGTCCGGAATGGACGTCTGCGCCACGCAGTTCCCCGGCGACCCAGGGCCGCCAGATGGCGAGCGGGTCGCCGTGGATGTCGATGTCGTCGTCGGTCGCGGCGAGCAGCAGTGTCGGGCACTGCACCTGACGGCCGGCCGCACGGTCGGCTTCCTCGTGGGCGCGGTCGATTCCCAGTCCGGCGCGGTAGTCCTCGCACATCCCGTGCACGACGGCGGGATCGTGCAGTGCCGCCCAGATGTCGGCGTGGTTGGCTTCGCCGATCTCCTGCGGTCCGGGGGTGCGGTACCAGGCGTCGGGGTCGGCGGTGATGACGCGTTCGGCGGGTTTGTCGGTCTGGGCGAGGAACCACCAGTGCCACCACGTGCGGACGAAGTCCTCGTTGAGCCGTTCGAGGTGTTCGGTGATGGGCAGTCCGTCCATCACCACGAGCCGGTCGACGACGCCGGGGTGGTCCATCGCGGCGCGGAAGGCGACGAGCGCGCCGCGGTCGTGGCCCACGATCGAGAACCGCTCGTGGCCGAGGTGCCGCATGAGGGCCACGATGTCGCCGGCCATCGCGCGCTTGGACGACTGTGCGTGCCCGGGTTCGTCCGGCGGCAGGGTGGAACATCCGTAGCCGCGCAGGTCGGGGCAGACGACGAAGTGGTCGTCCGCCAGTTGCGGCGCGACGCGGTGCCAAGTGGTGTGCGTCCGGGGATGGCCGTGGACCAGGACGACCGGGGTGCCTGATCCGCCGTGCCGTACCCGCAACCGCACCGGGCCGACGTCGACGGTTTCGTGCGTGAAGCCTTCGAACACGCTCATCTCCTTTCGTGCGAGGCCGGCGCGGCCGCGCACGACGGATACCCAGTTATCCCGGTGGCTCACCCGTGCCGGAGCCGGGGGAACAGCGCCTCCGCCGCCGTGCGGTCGACGTCGGGGAAGCGCTCGGCGCCGGGGCCGTCGTAGGTGGTGAGGCACCGGTCGAACTCCGCTCGCCAGTCCGCCGGCGCGAACGGGAAATCGCTGCCGTAGAGGACGTGGCCGGGTTCCGCGAAGGCGAACAGCGACGGGAGCGCGGTCGGTGTGGCGGACAGTGCCGTGTCGAAGTAGAACTTCCGCAGCCCGGCCAGGATGCCGTCCGGGGTGGTGCCGGGGTTGAACATCGCCGCGCCGGTGAAGCGATGTGCGGCGAAGGGCAGGAAACCGCCGGCGTGCGACAGGATGATCCGCAGCCGCGGATGCCGGTCGAACACGCCGTGGGCCACCAGGTCGAGCGCCGTGCGCGTGGTGTCGAACGGGAAGTCCAGCAGCGGGCTGGGCAGGCCGTCGAGGCGGGCGATCGGCGGTTCGGCCGGGTGCACGAACACCACGGCGTCGCGGGCGGCCAGCTCCGTCCACAGTGGCTCGTACGCCGGGTGACCCAGGTAGTGGCCGTGGGCGTTGGACAGCAGGACGACGCCGTCGGCGTGCAGTTCGTCCAGGGCGCGCACGGCCTCGGCGACCGCGCCGTCGAAGTCCGGCAGGGGAAGCACGGCGAAGTGCCCGAAGCGGCCGGGAGTGTCCTTGACGAGCTCCGCCTGGAAGTCGTTGACCTCGCGCGCCAGGTCCCGGGCCGCGGCGTCGTCGCCGAAGTGCACGCCCGGCGCGCTGATGGACAGCACCCCGGTGGTGATCCCCGCTTCGTCCATCATCGCGATCGCGGCCCCGGGGCGCCACGAGGGCATCGGCCACCCGCCCGCGGTCTGGCCGCTGTTCGCCAGCGCCTCCTGGTAGCGCGACGGGAGCAGGTGCTGGTGGACGTCGATGCGGTCGCTCATGATGTCTAGCCTCCTAATAGCTAGGTTGCTAACTATTGCTTTGCTAGGCTAGCTCGCATGACGACCGGGAACAAGTCACCGAACGCCGCCGAGGTCGACGAGCTGGTGCAGGCGGCCGACGCCGTGTTCTTCGCCATGCGCAAGGCCCGGTCGGCGGGCGCGGACCGGGACGCCGGCTTGTCGCTGCCGCAGGTCACGATGCTCGAGCCGCTGGCGAACGAGCCGGAGCTCCCGGTCGGCCGGCTCGCCGCGGCCGCCGACGTGTCCATCCCCACGGCCACCCGGATGCTTCAGCAGCTGGAAACCGCTGGCGTGGTGGCCCGCCGGCGGTCACCCGACGACGAGCGCAAGGTCCTCGTGACCCTGACCCCGGACGGACACGAGCGGCTGGCGCGGCTGCTGGCCGGCCGGCGTGCCCGGCAGGCGGAAGCGTTCAGCGCGTTTTCGCCCGCGGAACGCCGGCAGCTCGTCGCCCTGCTGCACCGGCTGGTGCCGGTGATCGACCGCATCAGCTGACCCGGCTTCAGGCGGTCTGCGCCACCGCCGGCTCGTTCACCTCGGACGTGGCAGCCGGCTCGGGCAGGCCGAGCAGGATCCGGTACTGGCTCTCGAAAGCGTCCAGGGCGCCGTCGAGGTCGTGGCCGGCGACGATGGCCCGGGACGCCTCGCCCATCCGCGTGCGGGCCGCGGGGTCGGCGGCCAGATCGGCGAGCCAGCGGGAGATCGTCGTGATCGCGCCGGGTTCGAACAGGTAGCCGTTCTCGCCGTGGTGGACCAGGTGCGGCAGGGCGAGCGCGTCGGCGGCGACGACGGGCAGCCCGGCGGCCATCGCCTCCATAGTGGCGAGGCTCTGCAGTTCGGCCGTGCCGGGCATGCAGAAGACGTCGGCCGCGGCGTACCGGCGGACGAGCTCGGCGTCGGAGACGAAGCCGTGGAACGTCACGCGGTCCGCGACGCCCAGCTCGGCGGCGAGGGTTTCGAGGTCCCGGCGGCGGGTGCCGTCGCCGACGAGGTCCGCGCGCACGTGCGGCAGCGGAGCGAGGGCGCGCAGCAGCTGGTCGACGTTCTTCTCCGCGTCCAGGCGCCCGACGAACAGCACCGACATCGGCCCGTCGGAGTGGCGGCCGCCCGCGGTGTAGTGGCCGAGGTCGATCCCGCAGGAGACAACCTGGACCGGCCGGTCCAGCCCGATGCCGGCGAGGACCTCGGCGGCGCGCGGGGTCGGTGTGGTCACCATCCGCGCGTCACGGTAGACGCGCACCAGGTCCCGCCACGCCCAGCGGGTGATCGCCTCCTTCACCCGGCGGGGGAACGGCGTGTAGCCGAGGAGGTTGTCCGGCATGAAGTGGTTGGTGGCCATCCCGGGGAGCCCGCGGCCGGCGGCCGCTTCGAGGAGGGCGCGGCCGACGCCGAAGTGGGCCTGGACGTGCACGACGTCGGGGCGCAGCCGGTCCAGGAGCGGGCCGACGGCCTGCCGGGCGCCGCCCGGGGTGCAGAACCGGTAGTCGCCGTGGAAGGGGATGGCCCGGGACCGGATCCGGTGGACGGTGTAGCCGTCGCGCTGCTCGGTGCGCGCGGGGCCGTCGGCGGACGGGCAGACGACGTGGACCTCGAGCCCCCGGCGCGCGAGCCCGCGGGCGAACCGTTCGGCGAAGAACGACGCGCCGTTGATGTTGGGCGGGAAGGTGTCGGCGCCGATCAGGACGCGCAGGCCGGACGAGGGCACGGGGATCTCCTTGGCTGGTGGCGGGTGGTGCGGAAGGGCACCGGCGAGCACGCGCACGCCGGCGAGAGCGAGGAGGGCCGCGACGGCCGCCGGGACCGCGACGGCGGCCGTCAGGCGCGGGGCCTCACCGAAGGCCAGCGCCGAGACGGCGACGGCGGTCAGCGGATCGAGCACGGTCGTGGTCCCGACGACGACGGCGGCGGGCCCGGCGGCGTAGGCACGGTGCAGGACCACGCCGCCGGCGGCCAGCACGAGCAGCGCCTGAGCGCCGAGCAGCACGGCAACGGCGGGCGGCTGGGCGACGGCGGCGTGCACGACGGCCGAGCCGAGTCCGAAAAGGACGGCCGCGGCGCCGGCCAGCACGGCGCAGCTCGCCCGCGCGAACCAGACGACCGTGGCCATCGCGAACCCGGCCACCGCGACCGACTCGGCCGTGGCCCAGCCGATCACCGTGCCCGTGGTGGCGGACGCCGCGAGCGCCACGAAACCGGCCACGCCGGCCAGGACGAGCACCACGGCGGCGAGCACCCGGCGATTGCGGGCGCGACGGCTGAAGACGACGGTGAGGACAAGACTGAAAACCCCGAGCGGCTGCACAACGGCCAGCGGAGCAAGCGAAAGCGCGACGACGTGCAGCAGACTCCCACCGGCGGCCAGCGCGGTGCCGGCCCACCAGCCGGGGGACCGCAGCAGCCGGGCCAGCGTACGCACTTTGGGCGCTCGGTCGTCGCCGGCCAAGCCACCGACCTCGTCGTGCTGCCGGGTGGCGGCGGCCGCGAACAGGATCGCGGCGAGGAGCGCGCAGACGACGGCGAGGGCGGTCATCGGGCGGTCCTGCGCAGCGCCGTGGCCGGGGTTGCCGCGATGGCGGACTCGGCCGGCAGGGTTGTTGCCGTCTGCTGCTGCGGGGCCGGAGTGGTCATCGGACGGCCCGCCGCAGGGCGGTCGCCACCGTCGCGACGATCACGAACTCCGCCAGCAGCGCGCACCGTTCCAGCAGCCCCGCCGGGAGCCAGCCGACCAGCTGGGCCGCGCCGAACGCCGCCGCCGTCACGACTCCCGCCGCCGCGCCACGCCGGAGCGACGACGCGGCGGGCCGCCAGCGCGGGTCGGTTCGCAGCCGTGCGCTCAGGGCCAGCGCCGCCAGCGGGAGGCTGGTGAACAGCACCGCCCCGCCGAGGCGGTGGATCTCGCCGGACGCGGTCGGGTCCGTCGCGCTGACGTTGCTGCGAAACAGGAGGACCACGACCAGCCCGGCCGTCCACAGCGCGAACAGCGTGCTGGCCAGCGGCGTCCGGGGCAGCTCGGCGAGGTGGGCGGCGGCGGCCAGCGTTCCCGCGGCCACGAGCAGCAGCACGACGGCCACCGTGAACAGCACCCGCCCGCCGCGGTGCCAGGCGTAGTCGCTGACCGGGTCGCGCAACGGGTTCACGTGGCCGGCGAACCCGAGGGTCAGCCCGGCGATGATCACCTGGGCGGCGAGGGCCGCGACCAAGGTCAGCGTCGCCAGCGGCGAGGGTGAGAGCGTGGACCGTGGAGTCACACCTCAAAGCTGCTGGGCGCGCATGAGAGTTCGATGAAGATCGCGCGCGGTTTCCTTAAGAAGCGGTGAGAGGGAGCACCAGGTCGAACCGGGCGCCGCCGCCGTCGGCGTGCGCGGCCTCGGCGCGTCCGCCGTGCTGGACCAGCACCTGCTCGACGATGGCCAGCCCCAGCCCGGAGCCGGGCAGGGCGCGGGCGGCGTCGGCCCGGTAGAACCGCTCGAACACGTGCGGCAGGTCGGCTTCGGCGATCCCCGGGCCTTCGTCGTCGACGCGGACCCGCACCGCGAGCGACGTCACCGACATCGTCACCCGGACCGTCCCGCCGGACGGCGACCACTTCGCGGCGTTGTCGAGCACGTTCAGCACGGCGCGTTCGAGCGCGGCCGGGCGGGCGAGCACGTCGGCGCCGGCCAGCTCGGCCTCGAAGGACACCGCCGGCCACCGCGACCGGGCGCGTTCGACCGCCGAGCCGACGACGTCGGCCAGCGCCACGCGTTCCTCCGCCTCGCTCGGCCGTTCCCCGGTGGACAGCTCGATCAGCTCGCCGATCAGCGCGCTCAGCTCGACGGCCTGGGTGTCGAGGTCGGCCAGCAGCCGGGAGCGGTCCTCGGCCGGCAACTGCCGCTGCGGGTTCGCTTCGGCGTGGATGAGCAGCTCGATGTTGTTGCGCAGGCTCGTCAACGGCGTGCGCAGCTCGTGGCCGGCGTCCTCCACCAGCCGCCGCTGTTCGTCGCGCGAGCGGCTCAACGCCCCGAGCATCGCGTTGAACGCGGTCGAGAGCCGGCCGATCTCGCCGGACGCGGTGACGTCGATGGCCGCCGAGAGCTCCTGGGTCCGGGCGACGTTCTCGGCCGCCGCGGTCAGGTCGTCGACCGGCCGCAGCGCCGACCGCGCGATCGCCCGGCCCACCAGCGTCGCCCCGAGCACCCCGGCCACGGACACCACCAGCAGCCAGATCCCCAGTCGTGCCAACGTGTGCTCGACGTCTTCGGAGTCCTGGGCGACCTGGACCGCGCCGCCGCCGGCGCGCTGGGCCGTCCAAACCCGGAAGCGGTCGCCTTCGATGCGGCGGACGTCGGAGGTGCGGTCGAGTTCCCCCGCCGCGACGGGTGCGTCGGGCGGCAGCACCGGGATGACGGGCTTCGCGCCCGCCGTGCCGGTGATCTCGCCCGTGGCGGACAGGAACTGCACGGTCAGGCCGCCGCCGTGGCCGGAGTCCGGGCCGTGGTTGTCCGTGGAGGTCAGCGTCTCGAGCGCTTCGGCCGGCGACGACGTCTTCGCGGCGAGCTGGGCGTAGGACTGCAACCGGGCGTCGAACTGGTCGTAGAGATCCGCCCGCGTGATGCTCCAGGAGATCGCCGACACCAGCACGACGGCGATCGCCACCGCAGCCGCGACGAGCACCCCGAGCCGCGCCCGCAGCGAGAGCGTCTTCCAGCGGATCCGTTTCACAGTTGCTCTTTCACAGTGGCTCTTCGCGCAGTACGTAGCCGACACCGCGCACCGTGTGCAGCAGCCGGGGCTCGCCCTCGGCTTCGAGCTTGCGCCGCAGGTAGCTGACGTAGACGTCGAGCCCGTTGGAGGCGGTGCCGAAGTCGTAGCCCCAGACGTGCTCGAACATCGCGGTGCGGGTCAGCACGATCCGCGGGTGCCGCAGGAAGGTCTCGAGCATCGCGAACTCGGTCCGGGTCAGGTGCACCGGCCGCTCGCCGCGGAACACCTCGCGCGTCGCCGGGTCCAGGGTCACGTCCGTGAACCGCAACGCCGTCGATGAAGGGACCGAGGCCGTCGGGGTGTTGTACTCGGTGCGGCGCAGGAGGGCACGCACGCGGGCGAGCAGCTCCTGCAGCGCGAACGGCTTGGCCAGGTAGTCGTCGGCGCCGGCGTCGAGGCCGGCGACCCGGTCGGTCACCGCGGTGCGGGCGGTCAGCATGAGGATCGGCACCGGGTTGCCCTCGGCCCGCAGCACCCGGCAGGTTTCGAGGCCGCCGAGCAGCGGCATGGTGACGTCGAGCAGGACGCCGTCGGGCGCCTCGGCGCGGATCAGCTCGAGCCCGGCCACGCCGTCGCCGGCGACGGAGACGGTGTAGCCCTCGAACCGGAGCGTCCGGGACAGCGAGTCCTGCACGGCAGCTTCGTCGTCGACGATCACCAGGTGCACCCTCGCGTCCCTTCGCTCAGCTCGATGACACACCGTGACTGTAGTCGAGGTCCGGGGGCGGCCGGCCAACTCTCATCGAACCTTAACGTTGGACCGCGATCGGGGCCGGATTCCGCGGCTAACCTCGCTGGAAAGGGATTTCACCGACGCGAAAGAGAAGAACATGAGCGAGAGTGTGCTCGGCGCGACCCTTCCCGCCGACGCCCCGGCGGCCGAGGGGATCCGGTGCTCGGATGCGGAACGTGAGCAGGTCCGGGCCCGCCTCTGCACCGCGGCCGGCGAAGGCCGTCTGACGATGGACGAAGTGGAGGAGCGGCTGGCCCGGATCGAGGCCGCCCGCTTCCGCCACGAACTCGCCGACGTGACGGCGGACCTGCCCGGCCCGGAGCGGAACGAGCCGGACGGCCGGCGGCCGATCCTGGCCGCGGCCGGCCGGACCCTGGCCGCCGATCTCGCGGTCCTGCTCGGCCGTGCTCCCGAACCGGCCCCCGGCCGCCGCCGGCGGTTGCTCGCGCTCACCGTCCTCATCGGACTCCTGATCACGGCCGCGGTGATCGTCGCCGCGGTGCACGGGTTCGGCGGCGACGGTTTCGAACCACACGGCATCGACGCCGGCGAGCACGGGCGCGGCTGAGCCCCGGGTACCCGCTGGTGCGGTGCCGTCGCCGCTGTCTTGGTCGACAGCGCCATCCCCGCCCCGGCCGGCGCGGGCGCGGCCGGGCAGCAGGGCCGACGGCGAGCGCAGGCTTCCGGCTCGCCGGGCAACCACGGCGGCCGCCCGGGCGTGCTGGTGGCATGACGTCATCGAGGTCCTGGCTGCCCGAACCGGCCCTGCTGTGGCTCCCGCTGGTGGTGCTGATGGGGGGGTGGCGGTGCTGTGGACCGGCGCGTCCATGCTCGCGGACGTGAACCGGTCGGCCGGCCTCGTCCCGGGGCGGGTCGTCGCGACCGAGGCCGGGGAGCACCGGACCGCGGACGTCGAGTACACCGGACCCGACGGGCTGACCACCACGGGAACCTTCGAGTACAACGACAAGAGGATCGCCCCGGGATACCGGGTTGAGATCCGGGTGTGGCCGGACGGACGGCGAGCCGAATTCGACGAAGGCGACAAGCACACCGGGCCGATCGTGTACGGCGGCCTGCTGATCCTGCTCGGCGCGGGCGCCACCGCCGCCCTTTTCGTGTGGCACCACCGAGTGCGGCGTCGAGGGTGAGGAAGATGGTTTCGTGAGCCGGCAACGCCCTCAGCGGGCCGCGAGCACCCGGCGCACCTCGTCCGCGCCCAGCACCACGGGGGAGTGCAGGGATCCGACCTCGTCGATCTCGATCTCGACCAGGTCTCCCGGCCGCAGCTCCTGATCGAGCCCCGGCACGACGGACGTGCCCGTGGAGAGCACGGCGCCGTCGGGGAAGTCGTTGTCCCGCCACAGGTACTCGACCAGTCCGGCCGGTTCGCGGTTGAGCTGCGCGGTACTGGCGTCGCCGGCGAACACCTCGTGCCCGTCGCGCCGGACGCGCATGCGGATCTCGAGCGACAGGGGGTCCGGCACCTCCCACGCGGGCCGCACCCGCGCCGACACCGCGCACGAGCCGGTGTAGATCTTGGCCTGCGGGAGGTACAGCGGGTTTTCGCCTTCGATGCTGCGGGAGCTGACGTCGTCGACGACGACGTACCCGGCGATCTCCCCGGTCCGGGTCAGCAGCAGGCCGAGTTCTGGCTCCGGCACGTTGTTGGCGGAGTCGGTGCGGATCGCGATCGGCTCACCGTCGGTGACCACGCGCCAAGCGGGCGACTTGAAGAACAACTCCGGCCGCTGCGCGCGGTACACCCGCGCGTAGACGTCCTCGTCGGCGCTCTCCTCGCGACGGGCCTCCTCGGATCGCCGGTAGGTCACCCCGGCGGCCCACACCTCCATGCGCCCGTCCAGCGGCGGCAGCAGGCGTGTCCCGGCCGCGGGCACGGGCTCCCCGGCGGCCTCGGCCAGCTCGCGGATCTCCGCCACGGGGCGGCGCAGCAGATCGCTCATCGACGCCACCGCGAGCGGCCGCAGCTGCTCGTCGGCGAGCAGGCCGACCCGGACCGTGCCGGTCCCGTCGGCGAATCGCACCAGGTGGCTCATGCCGGACCTCCTCGTTCCGCGTCGAACCTACGGAGTGCGGAGCGCGGTGGTCAACGAATGCCGGACAGCTGCCTGACCGGGCTTCGGGGGTCGCTCAGCTGATGACGATGTGCACGAACGCGTTCACGGAGTTCAGGCACTGGTTGCCGGTGCCGTTGTCGTGGTCGTGGTAGCCGTTGTCGGAGTAGTTGTCGTCCTGGTAGCCGAGGATCAGGCTGCCGCCCCGGCCGCCGACCACCATGGGCCGGCCGACCACGTTCTGCAGCCGCGCGAGGCCGGCGGTCGCTCCGGGCACGGTGATCAGGCCGTGGTAGAGGTCGTTGTCCGCGGCCGGGTCGACGTAGCGTTTCCAGGTCGAGCCGTGGCCGCCGGTCTGCACGCACCCGCCCGCGTTCACGGTGACGTGGTCACCGGGCAGGAAGGAGAACTGGTAGGTCGTCTGGGGCTGGTTCACGACCGGTTCGGTGATCGTGCAGTCGATCGGCAAGGTGGTACCGGAACAACCGGGGCTCAACACGAACGCCGAAGAGATCGCCGCCGGTGTCCGGCGGACGTTGCGGTCGCCGGGCTGGGTGGGCGAGGGGCTCTGCGCGGCCACGGCGGTGTTCGTGTTCACCGCCGCACCGATCAGCATGTGCTTTCTCATGGTCGACACTCCCGTCGACAATCCGTCGACAGGGCCGGGAGCTCGGTCATTCCCGGCCGATCGCCGGCTTGACGGCTTCTTCGGCGAACTCGCGGAAGGTGGTGGCCGTGGTGTTTCCGGCGGTGCGCGGCGTGGCGTGGTTGATGCCCCGCTCACCGGCGATGTCCATGGCCGTCACGGATCGGGCCATCGCTTCGGAGAAACCGCGGCTGACGAGGAACCGTTCGACCGCGGTGCGGTCGCCGGCCTGGTAGCGGACCGGGGTGCCGAGGACGTCGGTCAGGATTTCGGCGATGTCCCGGTACGAAAGGTCCTCGCCACCGAGGACTTCGACCGGGTCCTGGCCGGTCCAGGTGTGGTCGGCGAGGTGGCCGGCGGCGAGGGCCGCGATGTCCTTCGTCGCGATCCAGGGCATCGTGAAATCGGCCGGGAGGGTGCCCGAGACGACGCCGTTCCGGATCGTGGCCACCTGCCGCAGGATGTTGTCCATGAAGGTGGGCAGCGCCAGCGCGCGCACGTGCGTGCCGGTGCTGCGGAAGAGGTCCTCCATCGCGTGCGACGCGGAGATGTGGCCGGCGTAGATCCGCGATCCGTGCCCGAGCGCGGAGACGATCACGACGCGCGGCACCGCGTGGCGCACGACCGCGTCGGCGCCCGGGATCGACGCGGTCACGTACGCCTCGTAGGGACTGCTCGCGGTCGCGGCCGCCGGCATGAGCCAGAACAGCGCGTCCGCGCCGTCGAGGGCACGGTCCAGGACGTCGGGCTCGCGGTGCGACCCGACGACGACCTCGGCCCGGTCCCGCACCTCGGCGGGCAGCCGGCCGGGGTCCCGGACGACGAGGCGGACCGGCTCGCTCCGCCGGAGCAGCGCGGGGACGAGCTTGCTGCCGATCTGCCCGGTGGGGGCGGTGATGACGATCATGGATGATGGCTCCGAACAAGAGGAAGCAGAAGTAAACTACACTGTACCGTAAACTTTAAGGGGAGCGCCATGGCCCGACGCGGGGAAGCGCTGCGTGAGCACATCCTCGACGCGGCGAAGCTCGCGTTCCTGGAGGGCGGCTTCGAACGGACCTCCATGGACGCGATCGCGGCGCGCGCGGAGACGTCCAAGCGTTCCCTCTATGCGCACTTCCCGACGAAGGACGCGTTGTTCCTCGCGGTCGTCGAGCGGACCCGCGTCCTGTTCGGGGAGCGGATGCGCACGCCCGCCGAGTACTCCGAGCAGCCGGCGGAAGCGGTCGTGCGGTACTGCGGGCGTTTCGTCCAGCTGCTGCGGTGGTCTTCGGTCGCCAGGATGGTCCGGCTCGGCATCGCCGAGGCCGACCGGCTGCCGGACCTGGCCGCGGGCCTCTACGAGGTCCTCTTCGGGACCACGGCCGGCGCTCTCGCGTCCCACCTGGTCACCGCGCTGGGGCTCACGGCCGGCGAGGCCGAACTGGTGGCGGACGAGCTGATCGGCCTCGTCGTCCACCCGACGCTGCCACGCCTGTTGTTCGGGATCGACGCTTCCGTGGACGAGCTCCCGGAGGACACCCGCCTGGCGGCCGAGGTCGACCTCGCCCGGATCAGGCGCCTCTTCCGCGTGGTGCTGCCTCCGCCGGCCGTGGCGGATTAGCTCCGCCGCGGGTCCTCACCCGGGACGCCGGGGCACCTCGGCGCGGAGCGTTTGTCGCGGCTACGCCACGAGTTCCGGCTCGTGCGCCGGAGCACGGCGGGCGGCAACTTTTCGTGCGTCCGGCCGGGAAAGTGTCACTGCCGGCTGGCCTCGTCCAGACGGCGGGCCTCGGCGGCCTGCTCGAACGGCGTGTCGCCGGCCGGGTGGCGGTCGCCCAGGGCGGCGAACAGGGCGGCCACCTTCAGTGAGTCGTGGTGGGTGGCGAACTCGGCCAGCGCGGGATCCGTGGCGGCCAGCACCTGCCGGAACCGGAGCTCGGCGAGCGGGCCCAGGCGGTCGTAGATCTGCACGAACACCTTCTGCGCGCGGTCGCGAGCCCAGTCGGCCGGCAACAACTCGGCGGGCAGGTCCGGGTCGGTCTCCGGGAACCGGCGCCAGTCCACACGCAGTTCGGTGCGGGTGCGCAGCGCCTGCGCCGGGCTGATCAGGCCGGCCTCCAGGCCGGTGAGCACCTCTTCGTAGCGCTCGACGAACTGCTCGTACTCCCGGGCGAGGGGCTCGAGGTCGAACGCCGCGACCGGGCTGCAGGCGTCGCCGGGGACCTCGGTGGCGCGGAAGACCGTCGCGCTGCGGAGGTCGAGTTCGCGCAGCGCGGTGAGCGCCGGTCCGGTCAGGTCGTGCGGGCTGACCCACACGCCGTCGTAGAGGGCCGCGAACCGCAGGACCCGCAGCCGGGAACGCAGGGCCGTGCGCAGCCCGCGGTCCTGTTCGGGCACCGAAAACGTGACCACGGTCCACTGCCCGTCCCAGCCGGGGGCGGTCGCGCCGAAGGTCAGCATCCGGTGCGTGCGCTCGATGATCACCTCGGACGTGCGCGCGGGAATCCCGTACGCCGTCGTCCGCCCGCTTCGCGACACGGTGAGCAGGCCGCGGGCGGCGAGCCGGCGGATCGCGGCCCGCGCGCTCGCCGGGCTGATGTCGAACTCGCCCAGCAACGCCACCAGGGCGGCCGAGGGGACGTGTTCGTCGCGCCAGTACCAGAAGTCGCCGAGCAGGGACGTCAGGAGCAGCTGCGGTTCGGCTCCCTGCTGGGAGCGGGGCAGCGGCCCCGAGGACGTCGCTGTCATCGCGCGCCTGCCTCTCCCGGGAATCGGTCCGACGTCCGGCGGGGGTCGCCCGCCGCGGATGTCCATGGTGACAGTGCCGTCCGGGTGGGCGCACCGAGGGGTTGAATCACGCGACACATCATGCGACGATCGGCGCCCAGATAGCAACCAATCGATCCCTCGGGTTCCCGCGCCGCCCGGTCGGGCGGCCTTCCTCAGGAAGAAAAACGACATGGGTTCCTCACTTCGTCAATGGCGTCGAAGGCGTCGAAGCTCGCTCGCCGTGGCCGCCGCCGGGCTCGTCCTGGCCGGGTGCACGGTCGACGACGGCGCGGCCACGGCGCCCACGGCCGCCGCCCTGACCGCCGACCAGGCGCTGCACGACCAGCTGCCCCAGGCGGTCAAGGACTCCGGCGTCCTCCGGTTCGCCGGGGACTCGCACCCGCCTTACCGCACCGTCGGGCCGGACGGCAAGACGGTCACCGGCATCGACCACGACTTCCAGGAGGCGCTCGGCCAGCTCCTGGGCGTGCGCACGGAAACCACCATCGTCAGCGGCCTCCCGGCCGCGCTGCAGGGCATGCTCAGCGGCCGCTACGAAGCCTTCAACGGGCCCGTCAAGGCCACCGCCGAACGCGAGAAGCAGTTCGACACCGTCACCTGGATGACCACGCGCACCGCCTACGTGATCCCCGAGGGCTCCGCCGCCGGCATCAAGCAGGCCGCCGACCTGTGCGGCAAGCGCGTCGCGGTGGTCACCGCCAGCGTCGTGGAGGACCAGCTCGCCAAGCTGTCCGCCTTCTGCGAGAAGCAGGGGCGGCCGGCCGCGCAGGTGGTCGGGCTCGACGACACGAACGCCACCCTGCTGGCCGCCAAGTCCGGCCGGGCCGACGCCGCCGGGATGACCCAGGCCGCCGCGATCGACGTCACCAGCCAGCAGAAGGGGCAGTACGAGTACGTGACGCAGACCGAGGAGCAGGGCGCCACGAAGGACAACCTCGCGCTCTACACCCCGAAGGCCGGCAAGCTCGGCCCGGTGCTGCAGAAGGCCTTCGAGGAGCTGTTCCGCGACGGCACCTACACGCGGATCATGCAGAAGTGGGGCCTCGCCGACGTCACGGTCCCGCAGCCGCTGTTCGACGCGGCGTCCGCGAAATGACCGCGGTGTCCACTGTGGAGGAGACGTCGGCCGCCCGCGACGACGTCGCGTCGGCGCGCGGCCGCTTCCGTCCCCTGCGCTGGCTGTTCGTGCTCGTGCTTCTGGTGCTGCTCGCGCAGCTGGTCGTCTTCCTGGTCGGCAACCCCCGGTTCCAGTGGGACGTCGTGGTGAAGTACCTCTTCGAGAAGAGCGTCGTGGCGGGCCTGGGCACGACCGTCGTGCTCGCCGTCGCGGCGATGGTCCTCGGGTCGCTCGTCGGCGGGGTGGTCGCGGCCATGCAGCTGAGCGGGTTCGGGCCCGCCCGGTGGGTGGCCACGCTGTGGGTTGGCCTGTTCCGCGGGATTCCGCCGCTGGTGCAGCTGATCTTCTGGTTCAACCTCGCTTACCTGCTGCCGAAACTGTCCCTCGGCATCCCGTTCGGCCCGGTCTTCGGGACGTGGGACGCCAACACGGTCATCACGCCCTTGACCGCCGCGGTCATCGGGCTGTCGCTGGTCGAATCGGCCTACCTGGCGGAGATCTTCCGCGCCGGGGTGTCGTCGGTCGACCCCGGCCAGCGCGACGCCGCTCGCGCGATGGGCTACCCACCGGGGCAGACGCTGCTGCGGATCGTGCTGCCGCAGGCGATGCGCGTGATCATCCCGCCCGCGGGCAGCCAGTTCATCAACGTGCTCAAGGGCACCGCGCTGGTGTCGGTCATCGCGATGTCGGACCTGCTGCACGCGGTGCAGGTGATCTACAACCGCACCTACGAGATCGTGCCGATGCTGCTGGTCGCCTGCTTCTGGTACCTGGTCGTGGTCACCGTCCTGACCGCGCTGCAGCGCCGGCTGGAGCGCCGGTTCTCCCGCGGTCACCTCCCCGTCGTCCTCCGGAGGCCCCGATGACCGCGCCCGTGCTGCGGATCAGCGACGTCCGCAAGGACTTCGGCCCGGTGACCGCGCTCGCGGGCGTCAGCCTCGACGTGCACGAGGGCGAGACGGTCGTGGTGATCGGGCCGTCGGGCTCGGGCAAGTCGACGCTCGTCCGCTGCGCCCACCAGCTCGAGCCGATCGACGGCGGGGCGATGTACCTCGACGGCGAACTGCTGGGCCACCGGCGCACCCCGGGCGGGCTGCGGGCGCTGACCGAGCGGCGGATCGCGGCCCAGCGCCGCCGGATGAGCATGGTCTTCCAGCAGTTCAACCTGTTCCCGCAGTTCACCGTGCTGCGCAACGTGACCGACGCGGCGATCCGCGTCCACGGCCGCGATCGGTCCACTGTGGAGCAAGAGGCGCGGGACCTGCTCGAGCGCATCGGCCTGGCCGGCCGTGAGGACCACTACCCGCGGCAGCTCTCGGGCGGGCAGCAGCAGCGGGTCGCCATCGCCCGGGCCGTGCTGGTCCGGCCGCGGATCATGCTGTTCGACGAACCGACCAGCGCCCTCGACCCGGAGCTGGTCGACGAGGTCCTGGCCGTGCTACGGACCCTCGCGGCGGCGGGCACCACGATGGTCGTGGTCACCCACGAGATGGCCTTCGCCCGCGAGGTGGCCGACCGGTGCGTGTTCATGGAGGCGGGCCGGATCGTCGAGGAGGGCCCGCCGGGCGAGCTGTTCACCCACCCGCGGACCGACCGGCTGCGTGCCTTCCTGTCCCGCCATCTGTCCGAAAAGGAGGGTGTTTCGTGATCACTGTCGGCGCCGTCGGCGACCTCATCCTGGACGAGCCGGACCCGGAGTTCTTCCTCGCCCCGGCCGCGCCGGTGCTGCGCGGGATGGACCTGGCGATCGGGCACGTCGAGGTGCCGCATTCGACCACGGCCGTCCAGCGCAGCACCGACGTTCCCGCGCCCCCGGCGGACCCCGAGGCGCTGAAAGCGGTGGCCGGCGCGGGCTTCGCGGTGGTCACCCTGGCGGGCAACCACGTCTGCGACGCCGGTGACGGGGGACTGGCCGACACCATCGCCTACTCCCGTGCGGCGGGGATGGTGACGGCCGGCGCCGGACCGGACCTCGCGCAGGCCCGGCGTCCGGCGATCGTCGACCGCGGCGGCCGGCGCATCGGCGTGCTGTCCTACAACTGCGTCGGCCCACGCGACTCCTGGGCGACGTCCCGCAAGCCCGGCTGCGCCTACGTGCACGTCCTCACCCATTACGAGCTCGACCACGCGAGCCCGGGCGGCCCGCCCAAGATCTACACCTTCGCCGACCCGGACAGCATCGAGGCGATGGCCGAGGACGTGCGCAGCCTGCGCGCCGAGGCCGACGTCGTGCTCGTCGCGCTGCACAAGGGCGTCGGGCACACGCCGACGGTCGTCGCGATGTACGAAAGCCCGGTCGCCCGCGCGGCGATCGACGCCGGCGCCGACGCCGTGTTCTCCCACCACCCGCACATCATGCGCGGCATCGAGGTCCACAGAGGACGGCCGATCTTCCACGGGCTCGGCAACTTCGCCACCGTCACCCACGCCCTGACCCCGGGCGCCGGGGTCGGCGCGGACGAACTGCGGGCCTGGGCCGAACGCCGGACGAAGCTCTACGGCTTCGCGCCCGACCCGGACATGCCGTTCTTCCCGTTCCACCCCGAAAGCCGCAACACCGCCATCGCCTTTTGCCGCTTCGACGAAACCGGGCTGCGCGAAGCCGGCTTCGTCCCGTGCTGGATCGACGACCACGGCCGTCCGGTGCCGGTCGGCGGCACCCCGGAAGGCGAGGCCGTGGCGAAGTACGTCGAGGACATCACCCGCGGGGCCCGCCTCAACGGCCGGTTCACCACCCGCGGCACCGAAGTGCTCGTCGATCTCTCGGAAGGGATCTCTTCATGACCGACCAGCCGCTGGCCGGCCGCACCGTCATCGACCTGACCACCGCGCTCGCCGGGCCGTACGCGACGCTGCTGCTCGCCGGGCTCGGGGCCACCGTGATCAAGGTCGAAAACCCGGCCACGGGCGGGGATTCGTCGCGCAACAACGCGCCCTACGTCGGCCGTGACGGGCTGAACCTCGCCCGCAAGCACGAGGACGACCTGTCGGTGTCGATGCTGCTGCGCGGCCGCAACAAGCTCAGCGTCACCCTCGACCTGAAGAACCCGCGCTCCCGCGCGGTGTTCACCGACCTCGTCCGCGACGCCGACGTGCTGGTCGAGAACTACAGCCCGGGCGTCACCGACCGGCTCGGCATCTCCTACGAGCAGGTCCGGGAGATCAACCCGCGGCTCGTCTACACCTCGATCAGCGGGTTCGGCGCCCAGGGCGGCCCGGGCTCGGGCAAGGCGATGGACTCGATCATCCAGGCGCTGAGCGGGGTGATGATGACCGCCGGGGAACCCGACGAGGGCCCGGTCCGGTTCGGCCTGCCGATCGGCGACCTGCTGGCGCCGCTGTTCGCCGTGGTCGGCACGGTGTCCGCGTTGCTGCAGGCCGAGCACACCGGTGAGGGCCAGCGGGTGGACGTGTCGATGCTCGGCGCGCTCACCTCGCTGGTCGCGTGTGAGCCGTTCGACGCCTTCGACGCGGTCGGCCTGCCGCAGCGCACCGGGTCGATGGTGCCGCGGCTGGCGCCGTTCGGGATCCTGCCGGCGGCGGACGGCTACCTCGCCCTCTGCGCACCTACGGACGCCTTCGCCCACGGCGTCCTCCGCGCGATCGGCCGCCCGGAGCTGGCCGAGGACGACCGCTACCGCACCCGTGACCAGCGGGTCCGGGCCGCCGACGAGCTGCACGACCTCATCCGCGAGTGGTGCCGTGTGCGGCCGCTGGCCGAGATCCTCGCCGCGTTCACCGCCGAAGGTGTTCCCGCGGCGGAGGTCCGCGAGCCGCGCGACGCCGTCCGTGACCCCTTGGTCCTGGCGCGCGAGGAAGTCGTGCCGCTGCGGCACCCGCGCCACGGCGCGGTGGCCGACCTGGCCGGGACCGGCGTGCCGATCCGGTTCTCCGCCTCCCGGGTCTCGCTGGAGCGGCCGGCGCCGGGGCTGGGGGAGCACAACGAGCACGTCTACCGCGAGCTGCTCGGGTACACCGAAGAGCAGCTGGCGGAGCTGGCCGCGGAGGCCGTGATTTGAGCGCGCCGACGGTGGGGTACGTCGGCGCCGACGTCCCGGTCGAGCTGATCACCGCGGCGGGGCTGCGGCCGCTGCGGCTGGCCGGGAAGCCGGGGGAGGACAGCACGCTGGGCGACGGCTACCTCGGCCGCGGCGTCGACCCGGTCGCCCGGTCGATCCTGACGCGGATCCTCGCCGGCGGTTACGGGCCGCTCGAGGCCATCGTCGTCTCCCGCGACTGCGAAGCGTCGCTGCGCCTGTTCTACGCCCTGCGGGAGCTGCACCGGGTCGAGCCGGAGCTGCGGCTGCCGCCGGTGCGGCTGGTGGACGTCCTGCACCTGCCGCACCACACGACCACCCGGTACGTCCACGCGAAGATCGCCCAGCTGCGCGAGTGGCTCGGCCGCTGGCGGCCCATCTCCGACGACGACCTCGCCGCGGCCATCACCGCCCACGACACCCTGCGGCGGTCGCTCACCCGGGTCGCCGGCCTGCGCCGGGCGAACCGGGTGAGTGGCACCCGGTTTCTCGAGGTCGTCGCCGCGACCACCCGGCTGCCGGTCACGGCGGCCACCGCGCTCGCCGACGGCGTGACCGCCGACCCGTCCGAGGCCGGCGGGGTGCGGCTGTTCCTCACCGGCAGCTCCCACGACGACCCGGCGGTGTACGAAACGTTGGAGCGCAACGGTTTCCTGGTCGCGGGGGAGGACCACGACTGGGGGGAGCTGCTCTTCGCCCGGACGTGCGCGGCGCCGACGGAACTCGCGCTGGCCGAGCGTTACCAGTACAACGGCCCGTCCGCGCCGCGCGCGTCCATCCGGCAGCGCGCGGCGCACACCGCCGCGGCCGCCCGGGCCTGCGGCGCGGAAGTCCTGCTCTCGTACGCCCGGGTGCACGACGACGCGCCGCCGTGGGACTTCCCGGAGCAGCGGGCCGCGACGGGGTTGCGGGCGGTCCTGGCGGAACGTCAGCCGTACGGCGAGCTGACTCCCGAGGCGCTGGCGGCGCTGCTCCCGGCGGGAGTGGTGGCATGACCGCCCGGCTGGCCTCGGCGACCACCGCGACCGCCTACCAGCGCGAGTGGTTCGCCGGGGTGCGCGACGCCGGAGGCCCCTTGGCGCTGGTCAACGCGGACGCGCCCCAGGAGATCTTCCGCACCATGGGGATCCCGTACGTCGTCAACCAGTGGTGGGCCTCGATCGTCGCGGCGAAACGCCAGACCCAGCGCTACCTCGGCCTGCTGCGCGAACGCGGCTACCCCGACTACATCGAGCAGTACAGCGCCACCTCGCTGGCGTCGGCGTTCGAGGACGATCCCGGCCAGGCACCGTGGGGCGGGCTGCCGACGCCGTCGATCGTGCTCGGTGAGACCACCGGCGACGCCTCCCGCAAGATCTTCGACGTCTGGGACGCCCAGCCCGGTGTCACGTACTACCCGCTGGAGAGCGCGGCGGAGAACGCCGTGCCCGAGCGGTGGTGGGAGCTGATGCCGCACCGCTGGGAGGAGGCGATCGGCAGCGACCGGCTCGACCTGCTGACCGGCGAGCTGACCGGGCTGATCCGGTTCCTCGAGCAGACGACCGGCCGGGTGTTCTCCGCAACCCGGTTCCGCGAGGTGCTGGCGCTGGTCAACGAGCAGCAGGAGTGGAACCGCCGCACCCGCGACCTGATCGCCGCCGCCCGGCCGTGCCCGATCGCCGTCACCGACGGCATCCCGAGCGTCATGGTGCCGCAGTGGCACCGCGGCACCGAATGGGCGCGCGACGCGGCGCGCGCGTTCCACGACGAGGTGCGCGACCGGATCGACGCCGGTGTCGCGGCGGGCCCGGACGAGCGGCTGCGGCTGATGTGGGTCGGCCGCGGGCTCTGGTTCGACCTCGAGTTCTACCAGCGGTTCCAGCGCTCGCACGGCGCGGTCTTCGTCTGGTCCATGTACCTCGCCATCGCGGCGGACGGCTACCTGCGCTACGGCGACGACCCGCTGCGTGCCCTCGCCGCCCGCTTCGCCGCGTTCAGCGACCAGCTCTACACCCCGCCGTGGTCGGCGGAGTGGTACGTCAAGGAAGCGCGGCACCACGGCGTCGACGGCGTGGTCCACCTCGTCTCCGACGACGCGCGCGGCAGCTACTTCACCACCCGCGCCCTGCGCGCGGCGGGCATCCCGGTGCTGGAACTGCCCGCCGACAACGTCGACGCCCGCACGGGCGACGACCTGACCGCGCGGATGACCGCGTGGCTCGACGACCTCGTCTGATGCAGTTCCGCGCACGATCGTCAGGCAAGTAGCGCGTAGTCACGCTAGAAGTGAACCGCCAGGCCCAGACCACTTCGCAGATGTCATCGAGAGGGGAGGGGGTGGGGTTGAACAAGGCGACAGATTATGCAACGATCGCCGCCGCGTCAGCAACCTATTGTGTCCCGGGTCTCGCCCCCGGAGGCAAGTTCGACAGCCGATCACAGCCAAGGAAGCCGTCCTATGCGATCACCCCTTCGCCGACGAAGCCGAAGAAGCCGAAGAACGATCCTCGCCGTCGTCGCCCTCGGGCTGGCCACCACCGGGTGCACGGTGGGAGGCAGTTCGCCGGGCCTGGCGACCGCGACGAACCTCGCGGTGGTGCCGTCCCTGCACGACGCGCTGCCCCAGGCGATCAAGGACGCCGGGGTGATCCGGTTCGCCGGTGACTCCCACCCGCCCTACCGCACGGTCGCCTCGGACGGGACCGTCACCGGGATCGACGCCGACTTCCAGGCCGCGATCGGGCAGGTGCTCGGCGTCCGGACGCAGACCGTGATCGTCACCGGGCTGCCGGCCGCGCTGCAGGGCATGCTGAGCAACCGGTACGACGCGTTCAACGGCCCGGTCAAGGCCACCGCCGAGCGCGAGAAGCAGTTCGACACGATCACCTGGATGACCACCCGCACGGCCTACGTGTTCCCCGCCGATTCGACGGCCGGGATCTCGCGGGTCGAAGACCTCTGCGGCAAGCGCATCGCGGTGGTGACCGCCAGCGTCGTGGAGGAGCAGCTGGACAAGCTGTCCCGCTTCTGCACGCAGAGCAGGCACCAGGCCACGCAGACCGTCGGCCTCGACGACACCGACGCCACGCTGCTGGCCACCCGCTCGGGCCGCGCGGACGCCGCGGGCATGACGGAGGCCGCGGCGATCGACGTGACGCAGAAGCAGGGCGGCATCAAGTACGTCACCCAGACCGAAGCGCAGGGAGCGGCCAAGGACGACCTGGCGTTGTACGTCCCCAAGTCCTCGAAGCTGGGCCCGGTGCTGCAGCAGGTGTTCGAAGAGCTCTTCGAGGACGGCACGTACGTCGGGATCATGTCCCGCTGGGGGCTCAACCAGGTCTCGGTCCCGAAGCCGGTCTTCAACGCGGCCACGCCGCGGTAACTTCCGACAGGAGCGGTTCATGGGTACCAGAATCACCTTGGCGGCCACGGCCGTGGTCCTCGCCGCCGCCTTCCCCGCCACCGCCCAGGCGGCGGAGCCCGGATCCCCCTGCCCGGACGCGGCGAGGTGCGTCGACGGGCAGCTGACCGACGGCACGCCGTACGCCTTCGCGAAACCGGACCGGTGGAACGGCGCCGTGCTGGTGGACCTCGACTTCGCCGCGGGCGGGCTCACGAGCCCGCTCACCGCGAGCCTCCTGCGGCGCGGTTACGCGGTGGGCGGCACCACGCGGACGATCACCAGCTGGAACATCGCGCGGGCCATCGACAACCAGGCGGCCGCGCTCGGCCGGTTCGAAACCGCGTTCGGCCGCGCCCGGTACGCGATCGCCGAAGGCCGCTCGATGGGCGGGATGGTCGCCGCCGGCGTGGCGCAGGTGTACCCCGGCCGCTTCGACGCGGCGATCCCGATGTGCGGCGGCCTCGGCGGCGCGGTGGGGCAGTGGAACCAGAAGCTCGACACCGTCTTCACGCTCAAAACCCTGCTGTTCCGCGATTCCGCGCTCCCGGTGACCGGCATCCCCGCCGACGTCCCCGGACTCCAGCAGCAGTGGGTTTCGGCGATGACGTCGGCCCAGGCGACCGCGGCGGGCAAGGCGCGCATCGCCCTGGCGGCGGCGATCGGCCAGCTGCCGGGCTGGGGCCTGGCCGCCGACGGCACGACGACCCCGGTCCCGGACGGGCGCGACGCCGACGGCGTCGAGCAGGGGATGTTCCTGGCCCTGGCCGGTGGGCCGCTGCCGTACCTGGGGCAGGCGGTCAGCAGCCGGCGGGCGATCGAGCAGCTGGCGGGCGGGAACCCGTCGTGGAACACCGGCGTCGACTACGCGCACCAGCTCACGACGGCCGACCCGAGCCAGCAGAACGCGGTGCGGCGGCTGTACGAGCGCGCGGGGCTCGACCTGCGCGCCGACCTGGCCCGGCTCGCCGCCGAACCGCGCGTGTCCGCCGACCCCGCCGCCGTGGCGTTCCTGAGACGGGGCATCGTGTTCACCGGTGATCTGCGGATCCCGGTGCTCACGGTCAACGGCACCGGCGACCAGATCTCGACGGTGGCCCAGCAGCAGTCCTACGGCGCGCTGGTCCGCCGTGAGGGCAACGAATCCCTGCTCCGGCAGACCTACGTCCAGACCGCGGGGCACTGCACCTACACCACCGGCGAGCAGCAGGCGGCGATCGACCGGATGCTGACCCGGCTGCGCACCGGGCACTGGCCCGACACCGCACCGGCGGCGATGAACCACCTGGCCGCCGCCGCGGACGGCGTGCCGGGACGGTACCTGTCCTATGCGCCGCCGCGGTTCAACCGGATGTACCCCGCGGTTCATCGCGCCGGGGAAGGCTTTCCGGCCGTACCCCGCTGAAGTGGTCCGGACAGCCGTGGAGCCGGCCTGCCGGAAGGCGGCGGGCCGGCCGGGCGTCGCCGGCACCGCCGGGCTTCAGAGGCTGCGGGCGGTGATGTCGCCCTGGGAGGTGGTGGCCCGGATGGTGAGTTCGGGGGTGCCGTTGTTCTTGAGGGTGTTGTCGATGCGGCCGTAGGTGGTGCCGGCGTCGAGGGAGGCGGAGACGCCGGGGGCCGCGGCGACGGTGATGCTGCCGGACTGGGTCGTCAGCGTGACCGTGCCGCCGGCGGCTTCGCCGATGTGGATGTCGCCGCGGGCCGTGCTGATGTCGGCCGGGCCGTCGAGGTAGCCGATGTGGACGTCGCCGTCGGTGGCGGTCAGGTGGACGGCGGCGGTGTGGGCGAGGGTGATGTGGCGGTAGGCGCCGGTGAAGCTGACGTCGCCGAGGCGCCCGGTGCTGTCGACTTCGGCGGCGGCGGTGGTGGCCTCGACGCGGGAACCGGCGGGCAGTTCGACGGTGACGTCGAGGGAGCCGGACGGGCCGAAGTGCTGGTTCTTGCCCTGCGGGGTGTGGACCCGCAGGACACCGTCGGTGTAGGTGACGGTGGTCTGTTCGGCGGCCTTGACGTCGCGGTTCTTGCCCGGGTCGGCCGGGCGGATCTCGACGGTGGTGTCGGCGCGGTCGGTGGCGCGGAGGTGGACGCGGCCGGCGGGGAAGTCGAGGGTGGCGGTGATCGGGGCGGTGGTGGCGAAGGTCTGCACGGTGTTCTCCTGGGTTCGTGGCCCCCGGTGGTGGGGACGGGAACCACGGTCGCGGGCCGGGCTGACACGGGACAGCCACGGCGCTGACACGGCAGCTGACACGGCGACAGCCCCCCGGTCGCTACTCGAACACGCCGTAGCCCGCGACGGCGTGGGCCCGGACGCCGTCCATGTCGAGCTCGACCCCGATGCCGGGTGTGTCCGGAAGCGTGATGTAGCCGTCCTTCACGATCGAGCCGCTGCCGTCGGGGGCGTGGACGTAGCTGTCCCACACCTCCCGCTCTTCGAGGGCGTGCCATTCCTGGACCAGGAAGTTGGGGATCGCGCCGCACTGGTGGGACGTGGCCATCGTGCCCAGTGGTGTCGACACCAGGTGCGGGGCGAAGGGAACGTAGTGCAGCTCCGCGAGGTTGGCGATCTTCTTGGCCTCGGCGAGACCGCCGCACTTCGGCACGTCCGGCTCGATGACGTCGACCGCGCCGCGTTCGAGCAGCTCGCGGAATCCCCAGCGCAGATAGAGGTTTTCTCCCGCGCAGATCGGCGTGCGGGTCTGTTCGCGCACCCGCACCAGCGCGTCGACGTTCTCCGCCGGCAGCGGCTCTTCCAGCCACATCAGGTGGAACGGCTCGAGCTCCCACGAAATCCGGCACGCGCTCGGCACGTCGTAGCGGGCGTGCAGGTCGATGGCCAGGTCGACGTCCGGTCCGATCGCTTCCCGGACGGCGGCCACGCGCTCGACCATCGAGCGCAGCTCCGCGGCGTTGATCGTGTGGTTGAAATCGTCGAACTTGGCCGGGTGGCGGAGGTTGTCGATGTCGAACTTGATGGCGGTGAAGCCTTCGGCGACCATCCGCTGGGCCCGGTCGACGCACCCGGCGATCGAGCCCGCCGGGTCGTCGCCGTCGCCGCAGTCGGCGTAGAGGCGGATCCGGTCGCGGAACTTCCCGCCCAGCAACCGGTACACCGGCTGGCCCGCGGCCTGGCCCGCGAGGTCCCACAGCGCGAGCTCGATCCCGGACAGCGCGATCACGAACACCCCGCTCTGCGCGCCCGCGAAAACCTTGCTGCGGCGCAGTTTCTCCCAGCACCGCTCGACGTTGCGCGGGTCCTCGCCGATCAGGAGCGAGGTCAGGGACTTGATCATCCCGACGACGGCGCCGGCGCCCGCGTCGGGATTCGCTTCGCCGAACCCGCTGAGGCCCTCGTCGGTGTCGATCCGCACCAGCGTGGCCTGACCGTGGTAGGCCACCACCGCCGTCGTGACGTTCACGATCCGCATTGTTCTCCCGCCGCAGGGTAATGCGTATGAAGAGGACTGTCGCGATGTCGAACTTGTCCTATAAGCTGATGACATGCCAAGGAGACAAGAGTCTCCGGACGCTGTCAAGGTCCGGACTCTCCCGGTGCAGGTGGCGGCCCACCTGACCCGGCGCATCGTCAGCGGCGAAATCGAGGACGGCCGGGCGCCGTCGGAGCTCGAGATCTCCCAGGAGTTCGGGGTTTCCCGGGTGGTCGCACGGGAGACGCTCAAGATCCTCGCCGCACTCGACATCGTCGACGTCGCGCAGGGCCGCCGCGTCGTCGTGCGCCCCCGCGCGGAGTGGGACTACCTGAACCCGTTGCTGATCGAGTGGCTGCCCGCGGAGATCGTCGACGAGCTGCTGCAGGAACTGCACCAGATGCGCGTACTGCTCGAACCCGAACTCGCCGCGATGGCGGCGGCGAGCATCACCGCCGAAACGTTGGCCCGGCTCGAAGACGAGATCGAGCGGATGTCGGCGCTCGAAGCGGATCCCGAGGCCTACCTCGAGGTCGACCACGAATTCCACATGGAGATCTGCCGGGCGGCCGACAACCGCATCCTCGACCGGATCATGTACTCCGCCCGCTGGCTCGGCACGGCCAGCCGGCGCCTCACCAACGAGGCCCCGGCCGGGCTGCGCCGCGCCACCGCCCAGCACACGGAGATCTACGAGGCGCTCGTGGCGCGCGACCCGGAGGCGGCCCGCGCGGCGATGCGCAAGCACCTGAGCAACAACTACTCCACGCTCCTCGCGGAGAAGGAACAGCGAAGCAAGCGGGCCGCCAAGCGGCGTTAGAGCACTGCACGACCGACGTTCCGGAACCGATGACGAGGACGGACGAGGCATGGCAGCATCCGCGATCAAGCCGATCCGCCTGGGGCTGATCGGCACCGGGCTCGCCGTCGAGAAGCTCCACTGGCCGGCCTTGCGCGAGCTCGCCGACCGGTACGAGGTCACCGCGTTCACCGACTCCTCCGCCGAGCAGCGCGCGCGGTTCGCCGGCTACAGCGGGACCGATCCGGCCCGGGCCGCCGCCGACCGGGCCGCGTTGCTGGCCCGGGACGACGTGGACGCCGTGCTGATCTCGGTGCCGATCCCGCACCTGTACGAGGTGGCGTGCGACGCGCTCACGGCCGGCAAGGACGTGCTCTGCGAGAAGCCGGCCGGCGTCGACGCGGAGCAGGCCAAGGCTTTCCTCGCGTTGGCGGCCGGGCATCCGGACCGCACCTTCGTGATGGGGGAGAACTTCTTCTACCGCGACGACCTGCGCTACGCCCGTGCCCTGCTCGACGGCGGCGCGATCGGCCGCTTGCACCTGATGGCGTGGCGGCACGCCGGCCGGCTGGTGCCCCGCGAGGGCGGCTTCACCGGCACCCCGTGGCGGCACCGGCCGCAGTACCGCGGCGGGGTGCACCTCGACTTCGGGGTGCACCACATCGCCCAGATCCGGCTGCTCTGCGGGGACATCGCGCGGCTGCACGGTGCCGTGCAGACGGCCAACAGCACGATCGACGCGCCGTCGGACCTCGCGCTCAACCTCGTGTTCACCGGAGGCGCCATCGGCAACTACACCGCGTCCTTCCCCGAAATCCCGGTGCCGCCCGAACCCAACGACATGCGGCTGTACGGCACCGAGGGGGTGCTCGTGCTCGCCGGGTCCGAAGCGGAGCGCCGCGTGACGCGCAGCGGCTCCGACGCCACCACCCACACGACGGTCTTCCGCGGCAGCGACAACGGCTACCGCGCGGAGCTCGTCGACTTCGCCGACGCCGTGCAGTTCGGCGTGCGGCCGGTCGGCAGCGTCGCCCAGAGCGTGGCCAACGCGATGGTCGTCCAGCGGGCGCTCGACTCCGCGGAACGGGCCGCCGCACTGGCGCTCGACCCCGTGCCCGGCGCGGGCCCGGTACCGCTGTGGCGGCCCCGAGGCTCGGCCGGGCTGTTCGACGGGCTGCCCGGACAACGCAGCAGCAGTTCGGCGTCCTTCGCCGCATGAGAAGACCCAGCTTTGAAGACCCAGCATTGAAGACCCGGCTTTGAAGACTCGGCTTTGCACACTCACAGCGGGGCGCTCGCCTCGCTGTCCCCGCCGGTTGCACCGTCGCCCCGTCGGTACGAGGAGTTGTCATGGAAGAGAAGAATGACCTGTCGAGGCGTACGTTCCTCGGGATGAGCGCGGGGGTGAGCGCGCTGGGCGTGCTCGGTCTCGCCGGGTGCGGGGGCGGCCCCGCACCCGCACCGCAGGTCGACGTCCAGGTGCCCCAGGCGCTGCTCGACCAGGCCGCCAAGCTCCGCGGCGGGTCGGTGGGGATGCTCTCGCAGAAGCTGTACTCGGAGGCCGCCAACAAGGCGCTGGACAAGTCGCTGCAGGTGTTCGCGCAGGCCACCGGCACCACGGTCCGCAACGACCTGGTCTCCGGCGACGCCGGCGACATGGTCGCGAAGATGGACGCCGAGGTGAAGGCGGGCACCAACCGCGACCTGGCCTTCCTGAGCGACCGGCGGTTCGTCGGCCAGCTCCACAACCTCGGCGCCCTCACCGACGTCACCGACGTGGTCACCGACATGAAAGCGCTTTACGGGGAGCCCGCGACGGAGGCGGACAACTACTGCGTGTTCGACGGGCGCTGGTTCGCGATCCCGTACCACTTCATCGCGACCGGGATGTACCTGCGCAAGGACTGGTACCAGGAAAAGGGTCTTCCGCTCAAGCCCTACTACACCTGGGAAGAGCTGCGCGACAACGCGTTGGCGGTTTCCGACCCGGCCAAGCGGCGCTTCGGCTGGGGTCTCACGGTGAACCGTTCCGGCGACGCCAACGGCTTCATCGCGAACGTCATCAACACCTACGGCGGGGCGATCGCGGACAACACCGGCACGAAGGTGGTGTTCAATTCGCCGGAGACGGTCGCCGCCGTCACGTTCATCGGCGACATCTACACGAACCCGAAGTACAAGCCGATGCTGCCACCCGGGGTCGGCAGCTGGACCGACTCGAGCAACAACGAGAACTGGCTGGCCCAGATCCTGGGGCTCACGCTCAACCAGTTCAGCGTCTACGCCGACTCGAAGACCAAGAAGAACCCGGTCTACGCCAACACGCACGTGTTCAACGGCGCCACCGGGCCGGCGCTCGACCGGCCGCTGGCGTACGGCGAGTCCAACTCGTTCGTCGTGTTCAAGGGGGCGAAGAACCCGGGCCTCGCCAAGCTGGTGGCGAAGTTCATGGCCGGCGGGAGCGCGCTGCTCGGCGTCGCGAAGGAAGCACCGTGCCTGGTCAACCCGTCGTGGAGCAAGGTGTGGGACTCCGACCCGTACTACACCGGTGGCGACCCGGCCTTCCCCGCGCTTCGGGACCAGACCCGCGCGCCGCTCCCGGTCAAGACCAAGACCGGCTACGCGTTCCCCCAGGCCCCGAGCCCCGGTGAGCAGGCCGCCACCGCCGCCTACCTGCTGACCGACATGATGCAGTCGGTCATCCAGGGCACCCGGCCGGCCGACGCCGTGGCCTCGACCCACACCCGGATCGTGCAGATCTTCGAGCAGCAGGGCTACCGGCAATGACCGTCCTGCGTCCGAAGACGACACCGCCGGCGCCGGCCCGTCCGGCGCCGGGCGGGTCGTCCTCGCTCACGCCGACCCAGCGGCGGCTCGGGCGCGACTGGCGCCTGGCCGCGGTGTTCATCGGGCCGACGCTGATCCTGGTCGCCGGCCTGATCCTGGTCCCGATCGTCAGCTCGGTCTTCACCAGCGCCACGGAGCGCCACGGCGCGGAGACGGTCTTCGTCGGGCTGGACAACTACACCGCGCTCATCGGCGATGCCCTGTTCCACAAGGGCGTGCTCAACTCGTTCGTCTTCACCGCCTACGCCGAGATCTTCAAGGTGGTCCTCGGGCTCATCGCGGCGTTGATGCTGCACCACATGCGGCGCGGGCGGGCGCTCATCGCCGGGGTCATCCTGCTGCCGTGGGTGATCCCGACGGTCGTCACGGCGTTCACGTGGCGGTCGCTGCTCGACCCGATCTTCGGCAGCGTCAACGTTCTGCTCACCGATTCGGGGATCGGGCCCGCCCTCGCCGCGATCGGGCTCGTCGACAAGTGGCCCGCGGAGTGGCTGTCCGATCCCGCGCTCGCGATGCCGGCGGTCATCCTGGTCAACGTCTGGAAGGGCATCCCGTTCTTCACGGTGACGTTCCTGGCCGGGCTCAAGGCCATCGACGCCGGTCTGCACGAGGCGGCGATGGTGGACGGCGCCTCGCCGTGGCAGCGCTTCGTGCACATCACGCTGCCGGGGCTGCGTCCCGTCATGATCGTGACGACGCTGCTGTCGTCGATCTGGACGTTCAACAACTTCGACCTGATCTGGCTGATGACCCAGGGTGGGCCGGGGGACGCCACCGCCCCGTACGTGATGGTGGCCTACTCGAAGGCCATCCAGCAGCTGCAGCCGGGTGCGGGCGCCGCGGTCACGCTGGTGATGCTGCCGATCATCGCCGTCCTCGTGGTGATCCTCGTGCGGATGATGCGGCGCAGTGACCAGCCGGGCGCCGCGGACCTGGGGCGAAGGCGGCTGAGTCCCGCGCAGCGCCGGGCTCTGCCGTGGGTGATCGTCGCGGGCTCGGTGCTCGTGCTGGTCTGGGCGTCGCCGCACATCGTGTGGAAGGCCGCGCTCGTGCTGGGCGTGTTCGTGGTGCTCGCGGCCGTCGTCGGACGGGTCGTCTCGGTGCTCGCCACGCGAGGCAACCGGCTGGCCGCCCGCGTCGTCGGCGCCACCGGCTCGGGGGTCGCGCTCGTGGCCCTGCTGGGCTTCGTGCTCGCCCCGCTCTACTGGATGACGGTCACGGCCTTCAAGTCCGACGACCAGATCGTCGCGCGCACCGACGACCTCTGGCCGACGCCGTGGAGCACCGAGCAGTTCACCAACCTGTTCACCGGGGCGTTCGGCACCTGGTACGTCAACACGATCCTGGTGTCGGTGGCGTCCACGGTGATCGCCCTGGTCTGCGCGGCGCTGGCCGGTTATGCGCTGGCGCGGCTGAAGTTCCGGGGTTCGGAGAGCTTCACGGTGACGATCCTGCTCACCTACGTGATGCCGGGCGCGCTGCTGTTCATCCCGCTGTACCAGCTGATGAGCGGGATCGGGCTCAACGACTCGCTGTGGTCGCTCGTGCTCGCCTACCCGACGTTCACCCTGCCGTTCGCGACGTGGCTGCTCGTCGGCTACTTCAAGTCGATCCCGGCCGACCTCGAGGAGGCCGCGCTGGTGGACGGCTGCACGCGGCTCGGGGCGTTCCGCCGGATCGTGCTGCCGCTGGCCAAGCCGGGGCTGCTCGCGGTCGCGCTGTTCACGCTCACCAACGCGTGGAACGAGTTCCTGTTCGCCTTCGTGTTCATCACCAAGGACGAAAACAAGACGCTGCCCGTCGGCATGCAGTCGATGATCTTCGGCGACGTCGTGCCGCAGGGACAGCTGGCCGCGGCCTCGCTGCTGGTCAGCATCCCGGTCGTGCTGATGTACGGGTTCGGGCAGCGGTTCCTGACCGAGGGTCTCACCGCGGGAGCCGTCAAGGGATGAGCGAGATCACCGAGGAGCACGTCGCCACGGCCTCCCGGCCGAGCGAGCTGCGCATCACCGACCTGCGGGTGGCCACGCTGGCCGGCGTGCCGTTCCGCTCGTCGATCATCCGGCTCGACACCAACCAGGGGCTGGCCGGCTACGGGGAGGTGCGCGACGGGGCCAGCGCCACCTACGCGCTCATGCTCAAGAGCCGGCTCGTCGGCGAAAATCCTTGCAACGTCGACAAGATCTTCCGCAAGATCAAGCAGTTCGGGTTCCACGGCCGCCAGGGCGGTGGCGTCTCCGGCGTCGAGATGGCGCTGATGGACCTGGCCGGCAAGGCGTACGGAGTGCCGGCGTACGCGCTGCTCGGGGGCCGGTTCCGGGACGAGATCCGCTGCTACGCGGACACTCCGTCGCTGCCGGACCCGCACGCGATGGGCGCGCGGCTGCTGGAGCGCAAGAAGCGCGGATTCACGATGCTGAAGATGGACGTGGGCGTCGACCTGCTGTGGGACGTGCCGGGGGCGCTGATCGCGCCGCCGGGGGCCCGGGAGGACGTGACGACCATGCACCCGTTCACCGGCATCCAGGTCACCGCCAAGGGCGTCGACCACCTGGTGTCCTATGTGGACATCGTCCGCTCGGTCGTCGGCACCGACGTCGCGCTCGCCGCCGACCACTTCGGCCACATCGCCCTCGACTCGGGCATCCGGATCGGCCGCGCGCTGGAACCGTTCACGTTGGCGTGGATCGAAGACCTGATCCCGTGGCAGCTGACCGGCCAGTGGCGGCAGCTCACCGAAGCCGTCGCCGTCCCGACGTGCACGGGGGAGGACATCTACCTGCTCGACGGCTTCCGGCCGCTGCTGGACGCCGGCGCCGTCCGCGTGGTGCACCCCGACCCGGCGACGGCGGGCGGGATCGCGGAGACCAAGCGGATCGGCGACTACGCGCAGGAGCGCGGGATCGCGATGGCGCTGCACCTGGCGGCGTCGCCGATCGCGACGATGGCGTGCGTGCACCTGGCCGCCGCCACGGAGAACTTCCTCGCCCTCGAACACCACGCGGCCGACGTGGGGTTCTGGAGCGACCTCGTCACCGGCCCGCTGATCCGGGACGGCCACATCACGGTGCCGGACACGCCGGGGCTGGGCTTCGGTGACGTCAACGAGGAAGTGCTGCGCCGCCACCTCGATCCGCGCGACCCGGTGTTCTTCGCCGAGACGACGCACTGGGACCAGGAGTCGAGCCACGACCGCCTGTGGAGCTAGGCGCGGCCCTGTCCGGCCCGCCACTGTTCGTACTCCGGCCGCGCCTCGTCCGACAGCGGGTAGTACCGCCGCAGGTCACCGCCCTCGGCCAGCCGGATCCGGGAGAACTCCTCCCATTCCGCGTGTTCCTGCGCGTGGGCCACCAGGGCGGGGGCGAGCTTGACCGGCACCACGACCGCGCCGTCGTCGTCGGCGACCACGATGTCGCCCGGCTCGACGAGCGTGCCGCCGCACGCCACCGGCACGTTGACGGCGGCCGGGACGATGCCGGTCTGGGCGTGGAAGTTCGGTGTGGCGCCCCGGATCCACAGCCCGAGGCCGAGCTGCTTGGCCTCGCCGGTGTCGCGCAGGCACCCGTCGATCACGACGCCGGCGCCGCCGCGGCCCTTGAAGTACGTCAGCATCATCTCGCCGAAGACACCGCTTTCCATGTCCCCGCGCGCGTCGACGACGATCATGTCGCCGGGCTGGGCGTGGTACATGACGTGGCGGTGCAGCTGTTTCTCCGGTTCTTCGTACTCGTCGACAGGGTAGAGGTCCTCGCGCTTCGGCAGGAACTGCAGCGTCAGCGCCGGTCCGGCCACGCGCACGCCGGGGGTCACCGAAACCGGGCCGCGGATGAACGCGCTGCGGATGCCCATGCGGCTGAGCTCGCCGCTGGCCGTCGCGCTGCCGATGGCCGCGAGGGCCGCGCTGAGCTCGGCGGGCGGGCGGACGATGTCGTGCGTTTCGACCACGTCGATGGCTCCCTCGGGTCCGCGCTGACCGTGACTTTCGGAGAGTTTCACGGGTTTCCGGATCCGAGCCTAGTCCGGCGAACCCCCCTTGCGCGATGGTGTGCGCCGTCCGGGGGCGGTAGGAGCCGGCCAGGGTTCCGCTGGCGGACAACGAGATGAGCACCTTCCTTTCGGGAGAAAGGAGAACCTGGTGGTCACGAGGTCGTGATGACGAGCTTGCCGCGCCGGGGTGAGCGTTCGAAGTCCGTGAGGGCCGCGATCGCCTCGCCGAGCGGCACGCTGCGCGCGACCGGCAACCGCAGGATCCCCTTCCCGGCGGCCTGCGCGACGGCGTCGAGGTCCGCCAGGGTGGCTTTGCTGACCAGCACCCGGAACGGCCCCGGCAAGGCGCTTCTCACGAACTTCGCCGGCGTGGGGTTGATGTCGATGGCGCGGCCACCCGGCTTGAGCAACGTCCGTGCCGCCCGGACCGGCAGCGTGCCGGCGGTGTCGAACACGACGTCGAATCGCTTCGCGAGTTTCGCCGCGTCGAAGTCGAAGTCCACGATCGGGGAGATACCGAGGTCGCGTGCCTCGGGCACGGCGGTGTCGCGGCAGCTGCCGCCCACCGAGGCGCCGTGCGCCAGGGCGATCTGCGCGGCGGAGCGGCCGACTCCGCCGAGGCAGCCGTGGATGAACACGGCCTGCCCGGCGCGCAGCCTGCCCAGGTTGACCACGGCCTGGAAAGCGGTGAGCCCCACGACGGGAAGCGCGGCGGCCTCCTCCCAGGACAGGTTCGCCGGCTTCGCCACGACCGCGTTCTCCTCGGCGACGACCACCTCGGCGAACGCTCCCGCCGCCCGCAGGCTCGCCCCGCCGAGCACCTCGTCGCCGACGCCGAGGCGCGTGACGCCGTCACCGACCGCGATCACGACGCCCGCGAAGTCGTGCCCCAGCCCGCGCGGGAACTTCCGGCCGGTCAGGAGCTTCATCTCGCCGCTGCGGATCTTCCGGTCCATCGGGTTCGCGGCCGCGGCCTTCACGCGCACCTGCACCTCGCCGGGGCCGGGCGGCGCCGGCTGGAAGTCCTCGAGCCGCAGCACCTCGGGACCGCCGTACTCGTGGTACTGGATGCGCTTCGCCGGGGTCATGGGGCCGCCCTCCGCAGTGATGTCAGCTGATGACATCACCGTACCACGCTGATGTCATCGGCTGACATCACCGCGCGACCTCACGGATGACCGCACTAAACTCGCGGCATGGGACGCTGGGAGCCGGGAGCTGCCGGGCGGCTGCGCGAGGCCGCGCTGAGCCTGTTCGTCGAACGCGGCTTCGAGCAGACCATGGTCAGTGACATCGCCGACCGGGCCGGCGTGACCGCCCGCACCTTCTTCCGCCACTTCGCGGACAAGCGCGAAGTCCTCTTCGACGCATGGGCCGAGCTGGAAGAGAAGTCGCTGGCCGCGCTGGAGGCGGCGCCCGCCACCGCATCGGCGCTGGACGTCGTCGCGGCCGCGCTCGACGCCATCGCCGCCGTCATCGGGCACGACCGCGAGCTCACCCGGCAGCGGCACACGGTGGTCCTGGCCAACGCCGAGCTCCGGGAACGCGAGCTGATCAAGCTGGAGCGGATGTCGGCGGCGATCGCCGACGCGCTTCGTCGGCGCGGCTTCGGCGACGCCGAAGCCGCCCTGGCCGCCGAGACCGGCTCCGCGGTGTACCGGGTCGCCTTCCAGCGATGGGTCGACAACGCGGACGACCTCGACCTGCGGGGCGCCCTCCGCCGGTCGTTCGCCCAGCTGCGCGCCCTGGCCGCTCCCCGCTGAGCCGTCTTCGGCCGCTCCTGCAACAGATCACGGGGGCAGCGGCGTCTTCAGGGATGTGCGGCTCGATCGCTGAACGCTTTCCCCTGCGACGCCGGTTTCCGCCGTGCCTTCGGCCGGCCGAAGGAGCTTCGATGCGCAGATCCGTGATCGTCGTCCTGGTGGGCGTCGTCTTCGGTGCCCTCGCCTCGGCGGCCTGCCTGCCTCCCGGCGGCCCTTCCGCCGCGGCGGAAGGGCCCGGTTCGTTCGTGTCCTCGCCGCCGGACACGCGCCCGGCCGCCTCACGGCCGGCACCCCTGCGGCCGGAGGAGGTCGAGGTGGCGGCCGACGTCCGGGGCGCATGGTCCTGGGCGTTGCGCGAACTCGGCACCGGCACGGTGGTCGGCGACGGAACCCTGCGCAACACCGCCGAATCGATGATCAAGATCTGGCTGGCCGTGGATTTCCTCGCCACGCGGGACTCGCGGATCGCCGCCGGCGACGAAGACCGGCTGACGCGGATGATCCGGGCCGGTGACGACCACGCCGCGCAGACGCTGTACCTCCGCCTCGGCGGGGACGCGTCGATCGCCCGGATGGTCCGGACCTGCGCGTTGCGCGAAACGCGGATCCACCCGGGCTGGTGGACCAGGACCACGATGTCCGCGGCCGACGCGACCCTGCTCGGCCGGTGCGTGACCCGCGGTCCGGGCTTGAGCCCGGTGTGGCGGGCGAAGCTGCTCGACCTCATGCGGCCGGCCGAGCCCGGCGTCGCCTTCGGCATCCCGGAGGCACCCGCGCTCGCGGGCCGGTCGCCGGCGGTCGGGAACGGCTGGTCCCGGCACGGGAGCTGGTGGGCGGTGACCTGCCTGGCGATCTGGGACCACTGGGCGCTCGCGGTCATGGTGCACTACCCGGACCAGGGCGACGAGCAGCGGTACGGGGCCGGGGTGTGCAAGACCGTCGCGCAGCGGTTGTTCGGCCGCGCGGACATCGGGTTCGCGGCGGTCGCCGGCCACCCTTGAGCGCACGTAGCCTCTCCGGCCGGAGAGGCTACGTGCGCGTCGGAGCTCAGGCGCAGGACGTTCCGTTCAGGGTCGCCGACTGGAACGGCGGCGTGGTCCCGGTGTAGCTCGCGTTGTAGCCGATGGTGGCCGTCGCGTTCGTGCCGAGGGCGCCGTTCCACGCCGCGTTGTCGACGTCGACGACGTCACCGGTGTCGGTCCAGCTCCCGTTCCAGCCCTGGCTGACGGTCACCCCGGGCGCGGAGAAGGTGAGCCGCCAGTGGTCGACGGGCGCGCCGCGGTTCTCGATGACGATCTCGCCGGTGAACCCGGTCGACCAGGTGCTGACCACCCGGTGCGTGACCTTGCAGCCGCCGGAAGGCGGCGGGGTCGTGGTGACCGGGGGAGTGCTGCTGGTGGGCGTCGTCGGGGTGCTGGTCGGGACCGGGCCGGCCGCGACGGCCAGGTCGTAGGCCCGCTGCGGCACGAACTGGCCGGCCGTGGCGAGGCAGCCGTCCGCTTCGCCCGGCGGCTTGACCCAGAGGAAGGCGGCGATCGAGCCGTCGCCGGTCTGGTCGGTGCTCGGGGTGCCGATCGCGCGCCCGGCCGGGTCGCACCATTCGCTGCCCTGCGGCCCGTTGCCGTTGCGGCTCGTGTCGACCACGGCCTTCAGCCGCGCGTCGCCGAGCTGGCCGAGGACCGCCTTGTCGTAGGCGACTTCGTCGCCGGTCGCGCGGTAGTTGGACACGTTGGTGGAGAAGCCGTCCGCGCTGTTCGAGACGTCGGCGGCCCGCAGCCGCGCCGCGGCGTCGCCGGCCGAAAGCCAGGCGGAGTGGCCGATGTCGAAGTACACCTTCGCCTGGGACGAGCCGGCCTTGAGCCGCTTGCCCGCGTACGCGATCGACGCGGTGGTCTGGCTCTGCTGGTCACCGCTTTGGCAGCTGGTCATGAGCGCGAGCACGTCGGGTTCGAGCACGATGGCCGCGGGGCGGCCCGCCAGGCCGGCCGCCACCTGGTCGATCCACGCCCGGTAGGCGTCGTGCGACGGCGCGCCGCCGCTGCTGGCGCCGCCGCAGTCGCGGTTGGGGATGTCGTAGACGACCATGATCGGGATCTTCCCCGCCGCGGCCGCGGCCGCGGTGTAGGCGTCCACCTCGCCGCGCACCGTGGCGGTGTTCGTGGTGGTGAACCACCTCGCCTGGGGTACGGCGGCGACGCGGTCGCGGATGACCGCGGCGCGCGAGTCGCCGGGGTTCGCCGCGACCCACTGGGCCGCGTTGGTGCCGGGGTCGGTGTAGAACGCCGATCCGGCGGCCTGTGCGCCGGCCCACGTGGTCGTGGCGACGACACCCGTCGCGGCCAACGCGGCGAGCACCCCGGCTGCCACTGTCCTGCTTCGCATGCACCTTCTCCTTCGAGCGACTGGATGGCACCGGTGCGAAGACGGCCGCGTACAGCGGCGTCTCCGCCCCGGCATCGCCGGACCGAAAAGGCTGGGAGCGCTCCCAATAATCTGGACTGTAGCCGGGAGAGCGGATCGGGGAAAGGGCCGGCCGGTGCGTTTGCCCGGCCCGGTGTTGCGGGTACCGGTAGGGACCACGAGCCGACGGGGTGCCTGCCGATGACGAACGAACGGTCCGCTGACCACGGTGCGGCGCCGCACGTGCTCGCCGGGCGCTACGAGATCGGGCCGCTGATCGGCCGGGGCGCCACCGCCCGGGTCCACCGGGCGCTCGACCGGGAGCTGGGGCGCGCGGTCGCCGTCAAGGTCTACGACGTCCGCGCGGTGGACGGGGAGCACCTGCGCCGGGCGCGGGAGAAGACGGTGCTGGCGAGCATCCACCACCCGCGGGTGGTGACGTTGTTCGACAGCGGCACCGACGGGGACCGCCCGTACCTGGTGATGCAGCTGGTCGACGGGGAGAACCTCGCCGAGCGCCTGCTCGCCGGGCCGTTCACCGCGGCGCAGGTGAGCGAACTGGGGGTCCGGCTGGCGGACGCGCTGGCCCACGTCCACGCCCGGCAGATCGTGCACCGCGACCTCAAACCCGCGAACGTCCTGCTCGGCCCCGACGGCCCGCTGATCACCGACTTCGGCATAGCCCATGAGCTGGACTCCACGCACATCACCGGCACCGGCCTGGTCACCGGCACGGCCGCGTACCTGGCCCCCGAGCAGATCCTGGGGGAGCGACCCGGCCCTCCCGCCGACGTCTACGCCCTCGGCCTGATCCTGCTCGAATGCCTGACCGCGCGGCGCGAGTTCCCCGGCACCCTGGCGGAGTCGGCCCTGGCCCGGCTGCACCGCGCACCCCGGATCCCGGACGGCACCCCGGCCCCGCTCGCGCACGCCTTGAGCCGGATGACCGCCCGTGAACCGGCGGACCGCCCGGACGCTGGGGAGTTGCCGGGGTTGCTGGGCGAGGACTCGGCCACTGTGGTGGGTGCCGCGGGCCGGTCGGAGGCTGGGGAGTTGCCGGGGTTGTTGGGCGAGCGCTCGGCCGCCGTGACGGCCGCCGTGGACGGGTCGGGTGCCGGGGAGTTGCCGGGGTTGTTGGGTGAGGACTCGGCCACTGTGATCGCCGCCGTGGACGGGTCGGGTGCCGGGGAGTTGCCGGGGTTGCTGAGCGAGCGCTCGGCCGCCGTGACCGCCGTAGTGGACGGGTCGGACGCTGGGGAGTTGCCGGGGTTGTTGGGTGAGAACTCGGCCGTGGCGGCAGCCGCGGACCGCCCGGAGGCTGGGGAGTTGTCGGGGTCGTTGGGTGAGGACTCGGCCACTGTGGTGGGTGCCGTGGGCCGGTCGGAGGTTGGGGAGTGGCCGGGGTTGCTGGGCGAGGACTCGGCCACTGTGGCGGCTGCCGCGGGCCGGTCGGAAGCTGGGGAGTGGCCTGGATTGTTGGGCGAGCGCTCGGCCGCCGTGACCGCCGCCGTGGACCGGCCGGGCGCGGAGCAGTTGCCGCGGTTGTTGGGCGAGGACTCCGCCACCGTGACCGCCGCCGCGGTTCCGGCGGCCGCCACGGCGCGACGGCGGACGCTGGCCGCGGCCGGTGTCCTCGCGGCCGCGGCCGCGGTGCTCGCGGTCGTGCTCACCAGGCCCGCCGACCCCGGGAGCGCCCCGGCCCGGCTGCCCGAGGCCGCGCCGCCCACCGGTTCGGCCGCGGCGCCCTCCCCGGTCACCCTGTCCCCGGCGTCGGCCGTCATGGTGGTCTCGTCGCAAGCCGTGAAACCGGTGACCCAGGGCGTGGTGGCCGCCGTCCCGCAGAAGAGAGGCCCGGCGAAGCCGGGCGGCGGCCCGCACCCCGGTGCCGGAAAGCCCGGCGGGCCGGGGAGACGGTGAACGCGGGGTCGTGATCGAGCCGGTATTCGCTGGCCCGCGCCCTGCGTCGAAGAGGTTGCGCGCCCGGGCTGTGATCCCGACGTTTCGGCCGGGCGTGAAACCTTCCCGGTCCGGTTGACGGCGTTCGCCCGCCGCTGGCACCTTTCGCTTCATCGAGAGCGCTTTCACCCGGCTCTCGGTGCAGGGGCGTGCTTACTGGGGAAAACGGGGGTCGGCATGGTGCGCAAAAACAGGCCAACTACGACCGCCATCTGACGCCAGACTGTCCACTTCGGACGTAAGCCTCCTGCGGATCCAAGGTCGGAAACCCCTCCGGGCAAACGATTCCGGCGTCGCCTGGCGTTCGGCCACGGCATTCACTTCCGGCTCGGCGCGTGTTCGCGCCGAGCTCGCCGGTGCGCCGAAAACGCCACCCAAACGATGGGAGAAACATCGTCATGAATCCGAGAACCAAAGTCTTCGCCGTCCTCACGTTGGTGCTGTCCGTGGTCTTCGCCGGGGCCATGCCGGCGTCGGCCACCACGGCCCCGCCCGTGGAAATCAGCGCGCCGGCGGCCAACGGCCTGCCGCCCTACCTCGCCGTCATCAAGCCGGTCACCGCGGAGCGGCTCGCGTCCAGCTGGCACGAGGGGTGCCCGGTCGGGCCGGACCAGCTGCGGCTGGTGAGCTTGAACTTCTACGGTTTCGACGGTGCGGTGCACCGGGGTGAGCTGGTCGTCAACGCCGATCGCGCCGTCGAGGTCGCGCGCACGTTCGCCGACCTGTACTTCGGGCGCTTCCCCATCGAGCGGATGGAGACCGTGGAGAAGTACAACTCCGACGACGACGCGTCGATGGCGGCGAACAACACGTCGGCGTTCAACTGCCGGGCGATCACCGGCGGTACCGCCTGGTCGAACCACTCCTACGGGCGTGCCATCGACATCAACACGGTGCAGAACCCGTACATCTCCGGCAGTGGCGCGGTGTACCCGCCCAACGGTGCGCCCTATGTGGACCGCACGCAGACCGTGCCGGGCATGATCCACGCGGGTGACGCCACCGAGCGGGCGTTCACCACCCGCGGCTGGACCTGGGGCGGTTCCTGGGACACCCCGATCGACTACCAGCACTTCGAGAAGCCCTGACACCAGCCGGGAAACCCGGCGCCCTCAGGGACGCGAACAGCTCGCCGGATTTCTCGTGCGAGCGTGAGAATGGGAGTGCCTGATGCGTAACAAGGGGGGTTCCGTTCCGGGTGCCTACGACATCCGCCTCACGCTCACCGCGTCCGGCGGACTCGGGTCGTGCGCCTCGGCCGGCGCCTCTCAGGGCGGCGTGTACCACCTCCCGGAGAACACGAGCATCGGCGTGACGGTCTGGCTGGGCCCGGACTACGAGCACCAGAGCACGCACTACCACCTCAACGACCACTAGGTCCTGTTCGGACGGCCCGGTCGCTCCCGACCGGGCCGTCCGCGGTGGTTGCTCGATTGAAAGCGGCTTCAGGTCCGGTACGGGCCGCTGTCGCCGAGGTCCGGGCTGACGTGCGGGTGTGGTCCGCCCTGGCCGGGAACGGGAGTGACGGCCGGCGCCTGCCGCGGCGAAGGAAGCTCGGCGTCGGCGGTTCGGTCGCGCTCGTGGAGGTGCGTTTCCACGACGTTGTCCTGGCGGCGGCGCGCCAGCACCGAAAGGGTGGCGGCGTGGGCCACGGCCACCAGGAGCAGGAACACGCCGATCCGGCCGACGAGCGCGGCCGTCGAGCCCGACCAGCCGGGTCCGATGACCGAGAGCAGGGCCAGCAAGCCCAGGGCGACGAGGTGGAAGACCGTCACCACCATCCGGGCCATCGGCCCGGATCCCTCGTCGCCGTCCGGGCCGCGCAGGTAGCGGCGGCCGCTGCGGTAGAGGACCTGGCCGTCCGCCACCACGATGATCAGCCCGATGATCAGGAACCCGGTCAGTTCGTTGTCGGTCATGGCCGCCTCCTCGTTTCGGGTGGGGTACCCGGGGACGGCGGCGTGACGGGGTGGTTCACCGCATCGAGCGAGAGGTCACGCCGTCTTGCCGGTGGCGCACTGCCGCCGCGGAGGGCGGCCTCAGCCCGAAACCACCGGAACGGGACCCGCGGTGCGTCAGAGCCGCGAGGCCGTCCGGATCAGGCCGGCCAGGGCGCGGGAGCGGCTGTGTGCCGGCCAGACGATGTGGGTGGTCACCGGGGGAGCGTCGCGTACCGGGACGGCGGCGTGCTCGTCCCACAGCCAGGTGCGGGCGGACTCGGGGAAGACCGCCATGGTGCGGCCGAGGGCGATCAGCTGGGCCAGCTGGGTCTGGTCGTTGACCTCGGGGCCCGGGCCGCGCGGGTACGTGTCGTCGCGGGGCCAGCGGGCGAGCGGGAGATCGGGGACGTCCGCGATGTCGGCCAGGGACAACGTCTTCCGCCGGGCCAGGGGGTGGCTCGAGGGCAGGATCGCCACCTGCCCCTCCGTCATCAGCTCGACGCTGTCGAACCCGGCGAGGGAGTTGAACGGCGTGTGCATGAGCGCCACGTCGGCGCGGCCGTCGCGCAGCATCCCCTCCTGCTCGCACATGCCGCTCGGCAGGACCTCGATCCCGGCGGCGCCCGGTTCGGCCGCGTAGGCGTCGAGGAGCTTGTTGAGCAGCTCGTGGAACGCGCCGGCCTTCACCGCCAGCACCACGCGGTCGCCCGGGCCGTCGGCACCGCCGGCCCGTCGGGTGCGGCGGACGGCGGCGGCGGTCGCGTCGAGCGCCGCGCGGCCCTCCCGCACCAGGACCTCGCCCGCGGCGGTCAGCGCGACGCCGCGGCGGTTGCGCTCCAGCAGGGTGACGCCGAGGCGGCGCTCGAGCTGCTGGATCGCCCGGGACAGCGGGGGCTGCGCGATACCGAGGCGGTCGGCGGCCCGGCCGAAGTGCAGCTCGTCGGCGACCGCGACGAAGTACCGCAGCTCGCGGGTTTCCACGGTGTCCATGCCGCCAGTGTAGCTCCCGGTGATACCGCGCAAGTATCACAGAGCACCCGATCGGTGTTGGCGGTCTCCTGGGGCCGCGCGTGAAGATCGACGGCATGAGCACTGACGAATTCGCCGTTCCCCTGCCCGGTGGCACCTGGTCCCTGGGCGAACTGACCGTCACCCGGTTCGGCTACGGCGCCATGCAGCTGGCCGGCCCCGGGGTCATGGGCCCGCCCGCCGACCGCGACGGCGCGCTCGCTGTCCTGCGCCGGGCCGTCGAACTCGGCATCACCCACATCGACACCTCCGGCGCCTACGGCCCGCGCGTCACCAACGAGCTGATCCGCGAGGCGTTGCACCCCTACCCCGAGGCGCTGCACATCGTGACCAAGGTCGGCGCGCGCCGCGACGAGCAGGGTGGCTGGCCCACGGCCCGGCGGCCCGCGGATCTGCGCCGCGCCGTCCAGGAGAACCTGGAAACCCTCGGCCTCGACCGGCTCGACCTGGTCAACCTCCGGCTCGGCGACGCCCGGGGGCCGCAGCCCGGGTCACTGGCCGAGGCGTTCGAGACCCTGGTGGAGCTCCAGCGGCAGGGCTTGGTCCGGCATCTCGGCGTCTCCAACGCCACGAGGGACCAGGTGGCCGAAGCCCAGGCGATCGCGCCGATCGTGTGCGTGCAGAACATGTACAACCTCGCCCACCGGCCGGACGATGAGCTGATCGACGAGCTCGCCGGCCAGGGCGTCGCCTACGTCCCGTTCTTCCCGCTCGGCGGGTTCAGCCCGCTGCAGTCCTCGGCGCTGTCGGCGGTCGCCTCGCGGCTGGCCACGACACCGATGTCGGTCGCGTTGGCCTGGCTGCTGCACCGATCGCCGAACATCCTGCTCATCCCCGGCACCTCGTCGGTGACGCACCTGACCGAGAACGTCGCGGGCGCGGCAATCCGGCTCTCCGAGGACGATCTGGCCGAGCTCGACAAGATCGAGTCACGGTAAGAAGGGTTCCCGCGCCAGGCGATCTTGTCGACGGCTTCGACCGCCACGGGTCACTCCGCGGGGACGTCCACCGGGGACCAGAGACTCGGCAGGTTGACCACGATGCCTTCCTGGCTGCTGCGCGCGATGATCACGACCGCTTCCTCGCCGGTCGGGTTCTCCTCGCGGTGCGGCACGTACGGCGGCACGAAGATGTAGTCGCCGGGGCCGGCCTCCAGGCGGATTTCCTCGTCACCGTCGGCGAAGACGAACACCGGGTGGCCGGACTTGACGTAGATGGCGGTTTCGGCCTCACCGTGGTGGTGGTCGCCGGAGTTGGTCTCCGGCGCGACGTGCGTTTCGCCCATCCAGACCTTCTGCGACCCGACGGTCTTGCCGGAGATCGCCTCCAGGCGGGTCATCCCGGTGGTCTGGTTGGTGTCGCCGGTGAGGTCCGCGCCGCGGATGTGGCGCAGCGGCTGGTGCCAGAGGTCGGTCATGGTCGTCCTTTCAGGTGGCGATTTCGGCGGCCGCGTCGGCCTCGCCGGTGATCCTCCCTGTGGGGTCCGCGGCGAGCTCCAGCCGGACCCTGATCGCGTAGTCCGCCCTGGCCGGGATGCGCATGCCCGCCATCTTCCCCGGACCGGCGCCGGTGTGCCCGCTGCGGCGCGAACCGGCTGGCGACGGGCGTCCGCAGCTCACCGCGGGCGAACACCGTGTCGACCGGCGGTTTCGACGAGGTCCAGGGCCGCGCCTACGTGCTGGACGTCCGGCCGGTTTCGGCGAATTCGAGCCGTTTGGCCACCGAGACGGCCTGGTCGGCGAAGCGCTCGTGGAAGCGGGCGAGCAGGGCGAGGTTGCTGGCCGCCTGGACCCCGTGCGCCCAGCTTTCGTTCGTGATCGCGGCCAGCGCGCGGGCGTGCAGGGCGTCGACGGCGTGGTCGGTCTCGTCGAGCTCGGCATGGCCGCCCTCGGCGTCACCGAGGATCAGCTCGCCCACCCGGTCGGCCATGCCCGCCCCGATCTCACCCAGTTCGGTGAACACGCCTTCGAGCTCGGCGGGCACGGCGTGGTCGGGGTGGGTGAAGCGGGCCGCGTCGGCGACGTGCGCGGCGAGGTCGCCCATGCGCTCGATCTTCTCCGCGCAGTAGACCGCGGCGAGGATCGTGCGCAGGTCCCCGGCGACGGGCGCCTGCAACGCGAGCAGCGACTGGGCCTGCTCTTCACACGCCTCGCGGGCCCGGTCGAGCTGGTCGTCGGCCGACAGGACCTCCTCGGCCAGCCGCAGGTCGGCGGTCAGCAGCGCCCGGTTCGCCCGCCTCATGGCCTCGGCGGCCAGACCGCACATCGCGCCCAGCTGTTCGCCGAGCCGGGCCAGGTCTCCGTGAAAGCTTTCGCGCATCGCGGCAGAATAGCGGCAGGCGGCCGGGTACGGCGGGAAGGTCCGGGCATGCGGGAACTGGTCACGCCCACCACCCGGCTGCGCGACGCCTGGCTCGAAGCGCACGAGGAGTGGGGGCCGGGAGTCCACGAGGACGGCTTCGGCCTGCGGCCCGAGGACGACGTCGGCTCGCCGGCCGGCTTCGCGGCCTGGGTCGCGCGCCTGGACGGCGACAGCGGGACGCGGTACCGGTGGATCGTCGAAGACGACGTGGTGCTGGGCGGGATCGCGCTCCGGCACGGGTCCGGCGAGCTCGTGCGGCTGGCCGGCCACATCGGCTACGGCCTGAGGCCGGCCGCGCGTGGCCGCGGGCTCGGTGCGTGGGCGCTGGGCCGGATGCTCGGCGAGGCGCGGTCGCTCGGCCTGGACCGGGTGGTGCTGGTCTGCGAGGCCGGCAACACCGCGTCGAGGAAGACGATCGAGCACCACGGCGGAGTCCTCATCGAGCGTGGCACCGTGCTGCGGTACCGCATCGACCTCGGCGCGTGAGGCAGGTCGCTGTCGGCGAAGTCCGTTGCCGGGCAAGCGTTTCCCGCGACGGAAGCGCCGGTTGTCCGCGATGTGGGAACACCCGTCCCGGCGGCTTAGGCTGCTGGACGTGACCACGCTCGAGGACTCCGGGGCGGCCACCGCCCTGCCGCTGATCGACATCTCGCCCTTCCGCGACCCCGCCGCGGACCGCGCGGAGTTCCTGGCCGGCCTGCGTCACGCCGCGCACGACGTCGGCTTCTTCCACGTCGTCGGCCACGGTGTGCCCGAGCGGCTGACCACCGGGATCTTCGACGCGGCAAAGGAGTTCTTCGCGCTGCCGGCCGGCGAACGGCTGGCGATCGAGAACGTCCACTCCCCGCAGTTCCGCGGTTACACGCGAACCGGTCACTCCGGGAGACGACCCTCGCGTGGCAGGCCGAAGCCCTGCGCGTCAGCCGCGAAGTGCTCCGCGCGCTGGCCGCGGCCCTGGGCCAGGACGAGAACCACTTCGACGCGTGGTTCGACGAAGAGGTGTGGGCCCGCACAAGGACTACGGCTACCTGGCGCTGCTGCAGCAGGACGAGATCGGCGGCCTGCAGGTCCAATCGGCCGACGGCAGCTGGATCGACGCCGCGCCGGTGCCGGGCGGTTTCGTGGTCAACGTCGGTGAAATGCTGGAGATCGCGACCCAGGGCTACCCGACCGCCACCCGTCACCGCGTGGTCAGCCCACCGGCCGGGGTGGAGCGGTTTTCGGTGCCGTTCTTCCTCGGCCCCCGCCTCGACGCGGTCGTCGAACCGCTGCGGCTGCCACCGGACCTGGCGGCGGACGCGAAGGGCGTCAGCGCGGACGCGGACAACCCGCTGCACGCCGCGTACGGCGAGAACGCGCTGGCCGGCTGGTTGCGGTCACACCCGAAGGTCGCGCAGCGCTGGTGGGGAGATGTGCTCGCTGAGCGCGAACAGTGCCTGAGCCCGAACTGCGACGTCCACGGCAAGCAGTGACGTATAACGCCCTGCACGTCGGTGGTCAGTGCAGCTGGCTCCGCAGGTCGGAAACCCGGTCGACCGCGGCGGTGAAGTCCGCGGCGGGCAGGGTGCCGTTGCCCAGTGCGGTGGCCAGGGCGTCGGCGGCGCTGTCGCCCTGGGTGACGTCGCGGGCCGAGGCCAGGAGGAGGTCACTTCCCGCGCCGGCCGCCAGCACCGCGCGGTTGCCGGTGGTCCCGTAGGCGGCCAGGGCGCGGGCCTCCAGCGCGTCGGTGATGGTGATGCCGCCGAAACCGTTGCGCTGCCGCAGTTCCTGCTGGATGACGGTGGGGGAGAGCCCGGCCGGGCGGGCGGCGTCGAGCGCCGGGTAGACGGCCCAGGACAGCATCACGAGGTTCACCCTCGCCCGGATCGCCGACGAGTACGGTCCTTCGTCCGTCGCGCGCAGCTCGGTCAGGGGCACGTTCAGCGTGACCGGCGCCGTGTCGGTGTTCGCGCCCGCCGGGGCCGAGCCCAGGCCGGGGAAGTGCTTGGCGGTCGCCGCGACGCCGGTGGCCTGCTGCGCGGTGATGTCCGCGGCGCCCAGGCGGCCGGCGACGGCCGGGTCGTTGCTGTAGGAGCGGCCGTACTGGTCGATGAAGTCGCCGGGCTGTCGGTAGACGTCGAGCACCGGCGCCAGGTTGACGTTCATCCCGGCCGCGGCGAGCGTGTAGCCCGCGCCGCGGCCGGCGGTGGTCGCGGCGGCCACCGGATCGGCCGCCTGCCCGACCTGCTTCTCCGACAGGGCGGGCTCGCCCGGCAGCCGGCGCACCTGGCCGCCTTCCTGGTCGGTCATCAGCAGCAGCGGGTACGGCACCGGGCTCTGCGCCGACGCGGCGCGCAGCTGCTGCACGACCCCGGCGATCTGCTGGCTGCTCTGGACGTTCTCGCCGAAGAAGATGACGCCGGCCGCTTCACCGGCGCGGATGCGCTGCAGGAGCGCGGCCGGCGGGGTGAGGCCGGGGTAGGAGTAGATCACCCGCTGACCGGCGAGCTGCCGGGGTGTCAGGCCGGCCTCGGGGGCGGCGGCCGCGGAACCGGCCAGCGCCGCCACGGCGACCACGGCCAGCAAAGTACTCCTGCGCGTCACACGGGTCATGGGGTGAAGCTCCCTCCAGTGGCCTTCACGGTAACTCTTTCGAGTGGCGGAGGGAAAGTTTCCGACGATGCCGACGGTGAGCGCTGCCCGCGGCCGCCTCGGTACTGTGAGGTCGCATGACCGACACGGAGATCACCGCGGATCTGGTTCGCGCCCTGCTGGAGGAGCAGCATCCGGACCTCGCGGGGCTGCCCGTCCGTGCGGTGGCGGGCGGCTGGGGCAACCAGATGTGGCGGCTCGGCGACGAGCTGTCCGTGCGGATGCAGCGGATGGACCCCACCCCGGCGCTCCAGCTCAAGGAGCGGCGATGGCTGCCCGTGCTGGCCCCGCTCCTGCCGCTGCCGGTGCCGACCCCGGTGCGGTCCGGCGCACCGTCCGAGCGGTTTCCCAAGCACTGGACCGTGATGACGTGGGTGCCCGGCGAGCCACTCGACCACGGCTCGATCCGCCGCGGCGGCCACGCGGCCGACACCCTGGCGGAGTTCCTCCGGGCGCTCCACGTGGCGGCACCCGCCGACGCGCCGGTCGCCACCGACCGCGGCGCCCATCCCCGCGACTGCACGGGCGGCTTCGAGAACTTCCTCCAGGCCGTGGCCCCCGACGACGCCGCCGAAGTACGGGCCGTCTGGGACGACGCCGTCGCGGCCCCGGCGTGGGAGGGGCCGCCGGTGTGGGTGCACGGCGACCTCCACCCCGCGAACGTCGTCGTCTCGGACGGAACGCTCTCGGGCGTCGTCGACTTCGGTGACCTGTTCGCCGGCGATCCGGCGTGGGACCTGGCCGCCGCGTGGGTGCTGCTCCCCGCGGGCACGGCGTCACGGTTCTTCGACCGGTACGCGCGTGCGGACGAGGCGGCGATCCGGCGCGCCCGCGGGCTGGCCGCGCTGAAGAGCCTGTTCCTGATGCTCATGGGGCAGAACGGGGACCGGGGTCTTCCCGGCGGAAAGCGGCACTGGGGACCGGTGGGCCGGGCGGCCCTCGACCGTGTGCTGCGGGGTTGATCAGCTCCGCGTCAGCTCGAACCCGAGCTGCCGGCCGCCGCTGCCGGACTGCTCCAGCAAAGTGAACCGGTAGGGTCCGACGACCGCCGCGTTGCCTTGGGTCAGCCGGATCTGTTTACCCGCGAAATCGACGGCGAGCGCCGGTGTTTCCCGGTCGCCCCGCAACTGCAGCAACGGCCCGCCGGCGCAGCCGACGAACAGGCCGTCCGCGGTGTGGGTGATCTGCGGCTTGTCGCCGGTGGTGGTGGCCGCGCCGGTGCCCAGGTTGAGGGTGAAGGCGCACTTGCCCGGCGTGCTCGGGGCGCTCGTGGTGACCGGTGCCGCCGACGACGTGGCCGCGGTCGTGGTCACCGCGGGCGGCGGTGACGGCGCGGCGGGTTCGCCCCCGCAGCCGCTCACCAGCACCGAAACCGACAACGCGAGCACCACGGGGTTTCTGCGCACGCGGCACCGTACCGCGGTTCGAGCCTCAGCTGGTGCGGCGCGGCACGTTCAGCCCCTCCACCACGAACCGCGGGCGGCCCGACGGGAGGGCGCGGGACGGCCACGACACCGTCACCGTGGCCGTCTCGCCGGGGAGCAGCCACAGGTAGTTTTCGCTGCAGCGCAACGGAAGGACGCGCTCGTCGGTGCGGGCGTCGCGAGCCGAAACGCGGGCGCCCGCGGTGACGACCCGGCCGGTGTTGCGCAGGGTCACCACGGCTTCGCCGCGGTCGCCGTCGCGGCGGACCGGGCCGGCGTGCACGGTGACGTCGGCCGGGGTGCGAGTCAGCTCTCGCGCGTCCGCCGGGGTGCGGTAGCGCCAATAGACGTTGCGGGACAGCTCGGCGCCGTCCGGTCCGACGAGGCGCAGGCGCAGCAGGTGCAGGGCGGGCAGCGCGGCGGTGAACGGCACGGTGAAGGCCGCCGTGACCGAGGACGCGGGCACCGAAACCGGCGCGGTCACCGGCGTGCCGAGGGAGCGTCCGCGCAGGTCGACCAGCTCGGCGTGCACCGTGGCGCCGTCGAGGTTCCGCGCGGTCTGGTTGACCGCGTGCACCTGCCAGTCCGACAGCCGCGCCTGCACGTGGAGCGGTTCGCAGCCCTTGCGGGCGCCGTGGAAGCTGCCGTTCGTGTCGAGGTCGTAGTCGTAGGTCTGCCAGACCGTGCTGTGGTGCGCCGGGTGCGACATCCACAGCAGCACGCCCGACGCGTCGTCCCACAACGCCGCGTTGTAGGCCTCGAAGATCGCCCGCATGCTCTCGTAGTTGACGAGCTGGGCCTTCGCGCAGAAGTCGTCGAGCGAGGTCCCCGGCCCGAACCGGTCCTCGATCGCGCCGCGGTAGGTGTCCGGGTTCTGGCCGCCGCGGGTGCACCAGTCGTGGTGGAACCAGACGTCGCCGATCGGCCACGACGGCTGGTCCGCGGCGAGGCGCCGCATGCTCTCCGCGACCGGCACGGTCGGCAGGCCGATCTCGCTGTGGAAGCCGTAGCTGCCGATGGAGTAGGTGTCACCGTCGAAGTAGCGCGCGGGGTCGATCCACGAGTACGGCCCGTGCCCGGTGACGACCCCGCCCGCCGAGTTGCCCTGGTACCACAGCTCCGGCTGCCGCACCGCGAGCATCTTCCGCAGCCCGGTGTCCATCGCGGCGGGCGGGTCGCTCTCGTTGGTGGCGCACCAGACCACAATGGACGGATGGTGCCGGTAGCGCACCACGGTGTCCGTCGCGATGGCGAGGAAGACGTCGTCGTCCGGCGGGAAGATCGCGTCACCGGCCCAGAAGTCGTTCCACACCAGGATGCCGTTCTCGTCGCAGGCGGCGAAGAACTCCTCGCGGTTGCTGGACCCGACCCAGTTGCGGATCATCGTGAAGTTCATGTCGCGGTGCAGCGCGACGGCGTCGGCCATCCGGTGGGGGAGCACCCGGCGCAGCAGCTCGTCGAAGCCCCAGTTGCCGCCCTTGGCCAGCACGCGCACGCCGTTGACGCTGATCTGCAGCGGGGTGCCGGAGTTGCTGACCCTCTTGACGTCCGTCCAGGTCGCGCCGTCGTCTGAGACCTGCACGGTGAACGTCAGCGCGTACGCGGTCTCCCAGGTCAGCACCACGTGGTCGAACGCCACCGCGGCGCCCAGGTCCACCTGGATCCACTGGTCGTCGGAGTAGCCCGACGACCAGCGCGTGTCGTCGCGCCCGTCCACGGCGTTGGGGGCGCGGTCGTTCCCGTTGTCCTCCGACGACGCGGTCGCGGTCCGGCCCCGCGCCAGGTCCGGCCCGGAACCGTCCACAACGGACAGCGTCCACAGGGAAATGCCGTAACCGGTGGCGCGTTTCCCGCCCTGGATCCGCAGGTACCGCGCGGTCGTCCGGTCGAACTCCACCGTCTGGGGCGGGGAGTGGCCGGTGGCCGGGTCGATCACGATCGGCTGGGTCGCGGTGTAGCCGAACTGCCGCAGTCCCACTGGGACGGTCCGGCGGTCGCTGACCTGGCTGCCGACGCTCACCGTGGTGGTCAGCGCGTGCAGCTTCGGGTCGCCGTACCCGTTGGGCCACCACAGTTCCGGCCGCCGCAGCCGCAACGCCGGATCGGTCGCCGGGCTGAAGGTGACGTCGAGCGACGCGCCCGCCGCGAGGTTCACGCGGCGGCTCACCCGGGCGCCCGCCAGCTCGGCGGCGACGGTCACGGTCCGGGCCGTCGTCGAGGCGTTGCGCACGGGCACGACCAGCGTCACCTCGGCGACCGACGTGTCCGGCAGGTTCGGCAGCCGGGTGTCGACGCGCGGTTCGCCGAGCACGGCGTCGCCGGTCGGGCGCAGCCGGACGTGGTTCCAGATGCCCGCGCCGCGGTCGCGGACGCCGGGCATCCAGTCCCAGCCGCTGATCGAGATGTAGCCGGGCAGGTCCTGCTGCTCGGCGTTGGAGTTGAGCGTCGAGACGCCGTCCGGGCCCTTGTCGCCGGGGTTGCCCGGGTGCGGCATCGGGTCGATCCGCACGGCCAGCGCGTGCGCGTCCGTCCCGCGCAACGCCGTGGTGACGTCGAAGGCGGCCCGCGCCACGGGGTGGGTGAGCGAGCCGACGGCGGTCCCGTCGACCCAGACCTCGGCGTGGTGGTCGATCCCGTCGAACTCCAGCCAGACGCGGCGGCCGGCGTCGAACCCGCGGGGCAGGGTGAACTCGCGGCGGTACCACCAGCTGTGCCGCGAAAGCGCTTCCGGCGCGCGCATGTTGCCGAACCCGGACGTCGGCTCCGGCAGCTTGCCCTGCTCCACCAGCGACGTGTGCACGGTGCCGGGCACGGTCGCCGGCAGCCAAGTCGACGTGTCGACACCGGCGCGGGCGAGCGCGGCGCCGTCGGCGGACGGGAGCCGCGAGTCCATGGTCAGCGTCCAGCCCGACTCGAGCGCGACCGTGCCGTCCGCGGCCGTTTCCAGCGCGGGCGGCCGGGTGGTGTGCCGGCCCCAGTCGGTCCAGCCGGTGGCGTCCGGCCGCGGGTGGCCGGACCGGCCGTACACCTCGAAGGCGTTGACGCCCAAGGGGTTCGCGTTCGCCTGCTGCTTCGCGGTGAGCCGCACCCAGCGGGCCGTGACCGGCGTCGTCAGGGTGACTTCGACGCGCCCGCCGGGGGAGTCGGTGGCGTCGTGAACGGTCTGCCAGGTGCGGCCGTCGGCCGAGACGTCGAGGGTGAACGCGACCGGGCAGCTGGACAGCACTTCCCAGCCGGTGGTGTTGAGGAACGGGTTGATCCCCGGCGCCGGGGTGAACACCGGGTCCGCGGCGGTCGCCTCGAACACCAGCGCCACCGACTCGATCCGGCACGTGGCCTGCAGGTCCACGGCGATCCACTGGGGATCACCCGCCCCCGCCCGCCAGCCCGAGCCCTTCACGCCGGTCTCGGCGAGGCTGTCCACGGCGAACCAGGCGGGTGTCGGCGCGTACGCGGTGGAGGACACCGTCACCGGCCGGTAGCGGGCCAGGTCGGTCGCCTGCTGGGCCTCGGCCGCGGCGGGGAGCGCGGCCGGCACCCCGAGCGCGGCGAGCAGCACGGCGTTGGACCGCAGGAACGTACGACGGGACAAACCGCTCACGGACGGGGCTCCTGACGGGAGAGCTCGAGATCGACGAACCGGGGGCGGTTGTTGTCGATGTTCGCGTAGAGGTCGGCGAGCTTCTCGCTGTTGGTGTTGTAGGAGATGACGAGCTCGCCGGGCTTGCTGATCTCGGGGTGCGCGGCGACGTTGTAGGTGTAGCGCCCGTTCCCGGCCTCGGGCGCGGTGTAGATCGTCTCACCGCCGGTGAACGGCCCGACCGGGCTGGTCGCGTGGTAGGCGTGGATGGTGCTCTCCAGACCTGAGCCGAACGTCGTGAGCAGGTACTCGCCGCCCACCGGCGTGACGCCGAAGGAGCTGCCGACGTTGCCGAGCAGCCGCGCCGACGCCGCCGGGCCGGCCGACCAGCCGTCCGCCGTCCGGAACTGCCACGGCCCGTCGAGCCGGCCGATCGGGGCGCGCGCGACGTGCAGGTACTTCGTGAAGCCTTCGCCCTCGACGCCGTAGATGTAGGTCCACGCGCCGTCGCGCATCAGCTCGGTGCCCCACTGGACGTTGCCGGCCGAAGCCACGTCGGTGAGCTTCTCCAGCCGGAACGTGTCCGGGTCGAGTGTCGCGAGCTTCGTCTTGGTCCAGGCGAAGTTGAACGGCGGCGGGTCGTCGGTCGGCGCCTGCTCGAACTCGATGACCCGCAGCTTCCCGCCGTCGACGATGCCGTCGCCGTTCCAGTACCAGTAGTCGTTCGGCTCGCCGGGGCTGTTCGGCGTCGGGCCGACGAGGGACTGCGGGTGTCCCGGCGGGCCGGGCGCGATCGTGGTGAGGATGCGCTTCGCGTCCGGTGTGGACAGTACGGCCGAGTTGTGCGTGAACGGCGCGGACTCCGGCAGGCTGTCGTCGGCGCGCACGGGCCCGAAGAAGGTGTCGTTGTACAGCCAGACATCCAGGCCGGACGGCAGCCGTGTCGAGTAGGTACCGTCGGCCGCGGCCCAGCCGACACCGGGGCGGCGGCCGAAGTCCTGCCAGCGCTGGGTGAGCGCGGTGTCGGCGGTGGCGCCGACGATCCGGAGTGGACGGTCGGCCGCGGCGGCGGGCCCGGCGATGGCGAGGGAGGCGGTGACGGCGGCGGAGAAGGCCAGGGTGCGGCGGAACTTCATGAGTCGCTCCTTACGGGTCGGCGGTGACCGAGCAGTTCGACTTCGGCGAAGGACGTCCGGAACGACGACGGTTTCGCTGTGGCTGTCGTCGTGGCGACAACGGCGGCGAACGGGACCAGGCGACGGCGGAAGACGGCCACGGAGGGCTCCCTCGAAGAGCGTGCGGGTCGGGCTCCGACGCTCGTCTCGTGCGGATTGACAACGTTGGCAACGTGGCCCAGTCTCGGACGCCGTTGTCAGCGTTGTCAATGGCCAGAACTGGACAGAACCGCTGCCCAACGGGGGTTCCCTTGCGCCCCGACGTGGTCTTCGGTGCTCCATCCCTGCCCCGCTGGCACCCTCGACCAAGGCCGCCTGGGGGGCGTTCGCTCAGTGCCCGGTGGAGCGCAGCGCGATCCCGAGACCCTCGCTGGAACCACGCGGCACCAGCGTCGTCGGCAGGACCACCCGCCGAGGCCGGGAACGGTCACCGTCGAGGCGGGCGAACAGCAGCTCGGCCGCCTGTTTTCCCAGCTCGCGGGGGTCCTGCGCCACCACCGTCACGCCCAGCACCTGGGCCAGCTCCGAGTCGTCGAACACGACCAGTGCCGTCCGTGGCGCGCCGGACTCGGCGATCGCCCGAGCGACGCCGCCGACCAGCCGCGGGTTGTCGGCGAACAGCGCCGTCGGGGCTTCGGCCGCGGCCAGCAGCTCGGCGGCGGCTCGGTGGGCCGCGGTGGCGTCGACCGCGTCCGTGCGGACCGCTTGCGGTTCGAGGCCCGCCTCGGCCAGCGCCGCCCGGAAGCCGCGCAGCCGCTCCCGCGCCGTGTGGATCACGGGGGAGTGGCCGACGTAGGCGATCGCCCGGTGGCCCTGCCCGAGCAGGTGCGTCGCGGCCTGCCCGGCACCCTCGGCGTGCGCGGCCAGCACGCAGTCCACCGGCAGCCGCCGCGGCGGACGGTCGGCGAACACCATGCGCGTCCCGACGTCCAATTCCGGGCGCAGGTGGTCGTGGTGGCGGTCGGCCGACACCACGATCAGGCCGTCGAGGCGGCGCTCGACGAACGTGCCGAGCAGCCCGCGTTCGCGCGCGGGGTCCTCGTCGGAGCCGGCGACGAGGGTAGTGAACGACCGCGCCGTGGCGACCTGTTCGATCGCGCTGAGCATCCCGGCGTAGAACGGGTCGGCCAGGTCCGCGGCGAGCACGCCGATGCCGCCGGCGGGCCGGTCGGTCCGCCGCAGCCCGACGGCGTTGCTGTTGGGCCGGAAGCCGAGCCTGCGGATCTCGGCCTGGACGCGGCCGCGCACGTCGTCGCTGATGAACGGGTAGTTGTGCACGACCCGCGACACCGTCTTGACGCTCACGGACGCGGCCGACGCGACGTCGCGCATGGTGGGCCGCCCGGTGGGCGCCGGGCCACGCCGGCCGGTCGCCGGCCGCTCGGCATCCGAGGCTCGGGTCACGGCCGGACCCTACCTCAGGCCCGGAACCTTGCCGGGCAACAGGATTCACCCGGCCGCGCGCCCGCTACGTCACGCGCAAGGCGTCGATCATGCCGACGGACGTGCTGCGGTTGACGATCCGGATGGTGTGCTGACCCGAGGCCAGGCCGCTCTTCTGCCAGACCACCTGCTGGACCTGCCAGGCGCCGTCGGCGTACGTGGCGCCCGAGGTGGTCGGGCGGTGGCGCCCCATTGGCTGCGCAGGCCGACGTACTTCGTCTCGTTCGCTTCGCGCTCGGAGCTGACGAGGAAGCCGTTCTTCGCCAGCAGCGTGAACTTGCCGACGAACGACGAGTTCGCGGGCGCCGGGCGGCCAGAATGGGATCATGGCGAGTTCCGAGATCACCCGTGTCGGCGTAGTGGCCCACCCGCGGAAGCCGGTGCGCGAGTCGGTCGACGTGCTGGTCTCCTTCGCGCAGCGGCGCGGCGTCGAGCTGCTGGTGCGGGACGCCGATGCCGCGCAGGTCGGACCCGGGGTGGCGGTGGTGTCCGACGCCGGGTTCGCGGCCGGGGTGGACGCCGTCGTCAGTCTCGGCGGGGACGGGACGATGCTGGGCGCGATGCGGCTGGCCGTCGACCGGCCGGTGCCGGTGCTCGGGGTGAACTACGGCAACGTCGGGTTCCTGGTCGAGATCGCGCCGCCCGAGCTCGCCGCCGCGCTCGAGCGGGTGCACGCCGGGGACTTCGAAATCGAACCGCACAGCTGCATCGCGCTGGAAGAGGGCGACGCGGCGGCGGTCGCGTTCAACGACGTCGTCGTCGGCGGGGCCGAGCCCGGTGCGACGGTGGAGGTCGACCTGCTGGTCGACGGCGCGCAGTTCGGGTACTACCGCTGTGACGCGCTGATCCTGAGCACCCCGACCGGCTCCACCGCCTACAACTACGCGGCCGGCGGGCCGGTGATCTCCCCGGCGGCGGAGGTGCTCGCGGTGACGCCGGTCGCGTCGATGTCGGGCGTCAGCCGCTCGATCGTGCTGCCCGCCCGCGACGTCGTCACGTTGCGTGGCGCGGCCCGCAGCGCCCCGCCGGTGCTGCGCGTCGACGGGAACGCCTGGCGGCCCCTGGATCCCGCCACCCCGCTGACGGCGACGCTGCGCCCGGACGCGGCCCAGGTCGTGCGCCTGGATCCCGGCCGGCACGCCCGGCGCAGCCGGGTCAAGCTCAGCCTGCTCGACCTGCCGCTGCGGCCGGAGCAGATGGCCGAGCTCCTCCCGGCGGACATGCGTGAGGATCTGGCCCGTCTGCGCGAACGCCGTCGGCTCCCGGAGAGCTGAACCGGGCACCGCGGAATGCGGTAACCCGGGTATTCGAATCCGCGCAAGGGGATATCCGCCCGGTCGTCGAAGACGTCGATGCGGATCGCGGCCGAACGGGCTCGGGAACGAAGTGAAACCTGTTCGTGATCTCGGTCGGCAAACCGAGTAGTGTTCGGGCACCAATCGGACTCGAGGAAGTGGAGCGGATGTCGGAACGACCGCCCGCACAGCATCGGGAAGAACGCCAGTCAGTCGGCCGGGCCGTAATCGGGGTACTGGTCACCGCTGTCGTCACCGCCGCGATCTGGACTTGGGTGTCCTTGTCGGTTTCCGGTGGTCAGGGGATTTTCGTCGCGATCGCGGGCGGGTTCACCGGGATCGTCGCGTGTGTCGCCGTGTTCTTCGCGCTGCGCCGCACCGACCAGGTCGCGCACGCGGCCGAGGAGACGCAGGCCGCGCTCGACGAAGCCAGGCAGGCACGGGAATTCGTCCGGTTCAGCGATGGTGAACTGGCCCGGCTGATCGAGCAGACGGTGCCCGACGCGGTCCGGCGGCTGCGCGGTGGCGCGCCCGCGGACAGCGTGCTCGCCGAGGTCCCGCGCCCCGCGGACGAGCTCCACCAGCGCGTTTTGCGGCTCCTGGTCGAAGAAATCGCCGTCGGGGAACGCCGCCGCGCCGCCGCGACGGCCGCCTGCGCGAACGCCGCGGGCCGGCTGCAGGCGCTGGCGACCAGCACGCTGGGGGACCTGCGCGAAATGGAGAACCGGTCGTCCGACGCGATGCTCGGGGACCTGCTGAAGGTGGACCACAGCACCGCGCAGGCGGGACGGCTGGCCGACAGCATCGCGGTGCTCACCGGCGCGCGATCGGGACGCCGCTGGACGAAACCGATCCGGATGGAGAGCATTCTGCGCGGTGCACTCGGCCGGATCGGCGCATATCAGCGGGTCAGGGTGCATTCCGCGAGCGGGGTGGCCGTTGTCGGTTATGCCGCGGAAGACGTCATGCACGCGCTCGCCGAACTGATGGACAACGCCACGAAGTTCTCGGCGCCGTCGGAAGAAGTGCACGTTTATGTCGAGGATCTGCACAATGGGGCAGTCATCACGATCGAGGACGGTGGCCTCGGGATGAAGGCGCAGGCCCTCGTCCGGGCCGAGCGGGCCGTGTCGCTCGAGCAGCCGCTCGACCTGACCTCGATGTCGGGGACCCGGCTCGGGCTCGCGGTCGTGGGCAGCCTGGCGCGCAAGCACCAGCTGCACGTCTTCTTCCGGCCGTCCTCGCGCGGCGGGATCGGCGTGGTCATGCGCATCCCGACGCAGCTGATCACGCAGCCCCGGCCGGAGGCACTGCCGCAGATCGAGGAGCCCGCCGCCGCGGCCGCCGCCGTCGCGTGGCCGGGGCCCGACACGAGCCACGAGATCGCCGGCGACCTGACCGAGCCGTCCGAACTGCCGAAACGCTCGCGCGGGCAGACGCTGACCGCCGCGTCGCGCCGGCCGCCGTCGCCCACGCCGAGCCCCGCCCGGGCCGAGCGTGACTCCGGTTCCCGGTTCGGCGCCTTCCAGCAACGGCGCAGCGGCGGGGCCACCCCGTCCCGCCACGCCGCTTCGCCGGCGGAGACCGGCGAAGACGCGTGACCCGTCGCCCCGCTCGTCCATCCGCACCCCGCCAGATAGGAGCGAGGGGACCCGCCAGCCCGGTCCCCGGATTCGATGACTGATTCGGACAAGAGCCTCGAATGGCTCCTCGAAAACCTCGTCGCCAACACGGCCGGCGCCTGTCACGCCCTCGTGTTGTCCCGTGACGGCCTGAAGCTCTGCCACACCCAGGGGCTCACCGTCGACCGCGCCGACCAGCTGGCCGCGATCGCCGCCGGCGTCCAGGCCCTGGCGCACGGCGCGTCGGTCGAGTTCGGTGACGGCACCGGCGGCGTGCGCAACTCGATGACCGAGTTCCACGGCGGGATCCTGTTCATCGTGGAGGCCGGTGTCGGGTCGCACCTGGCGGTGATCGCCACCGAGGACGCCGACGTCGGCCTGATCGGGCACAACATGGACGAGCTGGTGGAGCAGATCGGCTCGATCTTCACCGCCCCGCCGCGCTTCACGGCGGCCGACCACCCGGCTTCGTGACGCGCTCGGCGCTCGACGGGGAGGACCCGGACCGGCTCTACACGGTCACGGGCGGGCGCAGCAGTGCCGACGACATCGACCTCGATCTCGTGACGCTGATCGTCAGCGAGTCGAAGCCGTCGGCGGGCATGCAGTCCGAGCACGTCCGGATTCTCGAAATCGCCGCGCGGCCGACGTCCGTCGTAGAGCTGTCGTCGTATCTGGCCCTGCCGGTGAGCGTGACCAAGATTCTGCTCGCGGACCTGCTGGACACGGGCAAGGTGTCCGCCCGACATCCGTCGTCGGCCCAGGCCGCGGGACGGACCTCCGACTCGGAATTCCTCAAGAAGGTGCTCGTTGGACTCCGCAATCTCTGAAACAGACGAACGGCTCCCTCTCGCCGACACCGCGACCGACGGCCTGAAGATCGTCATCGTGGGCGGCTTCGGCGTCGGGAAGACGACCATGGTCCGGTCGGTCAGCGAGATCCGGCCGCTCAGCACCGAAGAAACCATGACCCAGGCCGGGGTCGGCGTCGACAGCACCCGGGGGGTGCAGGCCAAGACGACCACCACGGTGGCCTTCGACTTCGGCCGGATCAGCCTCGACGAACAGCTGATCCTCTACCTGTTCGGCGCGCCCGGCCAGGAACGGTTCTGGTTCCTCTGGGACAGCCTCTTCGCCGGCACCCTCGGCGCCGTCGTCCTGGTGGACGCCCGGCGGCTGGCCGACTCCTGGTACGCGATCGACCGGCTCGAGCACCACGGGACGCCGTTCATCGTGGCGCGCAACAACTTCGGCCCGCCGAAACACAGCCTCGACGACATCCGCGCCGCGCTCGACCTGTCCGACGAGGTGCCGCTCGTCGACTGCGACGCCCGCGAGCGGGACTCGGCCAAGCAGGTGCTGATCTCGCTCGTCGACCACCTCTACACCCTGTCCACAGTCCGGGAGGGCGCATCGTGACCGGTTTCCAGACCAGCACCCCGGCGGAGACGATCCCCGCCGCGGACCGGGTCCGGTTGTACGGACCCGAGTTCCAGAAGGATCCCGCCGCGCTGTACGCCCGGATCCGGCGGCAGTACGGCGGTGTCGTCCCCGTCCTGCTCGACGGCGACATCCCCGCCTGGCTGCTGACCGGCTACCGCGAGATCCACCAGGTCTGCCAGGACTCGCAGCTGTTCGCCCGCGACACCCGCCGCTGGAACCAGTGGGGCAACGTCCCCGAAGACTGGCCCCTGCTGCCCTACGTCATGCACAACCCGTCGGTGATGTTCACCGAGGCCGCCGAACACCGGCGGCGGGCCGGCGCGATCGGCGACGCGCTCTCCTCGGTCGACCAGTTCGACCTCGGCGCGCACTGCGAACGCATCGCGGACCGGCTGGTCGACGAGTTCGCGGGCTCCGGCGAAGCCGACCTGATCGCGCAGTTCTCCCAGCAGGCGCCGCTGCTCGCGCTCGCGAAGATGTACGGCATGCCCGACTCGGAGGCGCCCGCGCTGGTGCGGGACGTCGCGTTGTCCCTGGACGTCGGCCCCGAAGCGCTGCCGGCCTACGTCCGGGTGCAGGAGGCCATGGCACGCCTGGTGGCGACCAAGCGCGAGCAGCCGGGCGCCGACGTGCCCACGGCGATGATGCAGCACCCGGCGAACCTCACCGACGACGAGGTCGTCCAGGACCTGCTCGTGGTGACCGCCGCGGCCCAGCAGCCGACGGCGAACTGGATCGGCAACACCATCCGCCTGATGCTGACCGACAGCCGGTTCGCGATGACGCTGTCGGGCGGCCGGGGGAGTGTCGGCCAGGCCCTCAACGAGGTGCTGTGGCACGACACACCCACCCAGAACTTCATCGGCCGCTTCGCGACGCGCGACACCGTGCTCAGCGGCGTCCGCGTCCGGCAGGGTGATCTGGTGGTTCTGGGGCTGGCGGCGGGCAACGCCGACCCGCACGCCCGTCCGGACGCGGCGGCCGGTGCCCTGGGCAACCACGCGCACATGTCCTTCGGCCACGGCGAGCACGGCTGCCCGTACCCGGCGCCGGAGGTGGCCGAGGTCATCGCCCGCACCACCGTCGAGGTCCTGCTGGACCGGCTCCCGGACCTGGAACTGGCCGTCCCGGCCGAAAACCTGGTGTGGCGGCCGTCGGTGTGGATGCGCGGGCTGGAGAGCCTGCCGGTGGTCTTCACCCCGGTCCACGTCGCCGGCCCGGCGACGTGGTGACCACCCCCGCCGCCCCCGCATTTTCGTGAAGGCCACATTGAGGGACTCTGAGTCCCTCAAGGTGGCTCGGAGTCATGGGGTCGTTGCAACACCACCTCGATGAAAGGTGGAATTGCAGATGGTGCGAGAGCATCGCTGGCTACCACGAACAGCCCAGCTGGACTTCTGGGACCAGATCCGGAACGGAGTCGGGGGGGGGGGGGGGGGGGGGGGGGGGGGGGGGGGGGGGCCCCCCCCCCGGCGGGCGGGGCGCCCCCCCCCCCCCGGGGGGGGGGGGCCAGCG